>DASRMJ010000195.1:0-2297 GCA_035647995.1 Thermoleophilia bacterium
CGGGCGGAGGTGTTTCGCCTGACCCGCAAGGATCTCGCCTTCGAGAATGAGCGCTGGGCCTACACCTACAGAGGCAAGGGCGGGAAGAACGGACGCCGGGAGCTGCCGCAGCCCGCCGTGGAGGCGCTCCGAGCGGCGCTGCGGGCCCGGGGCTTGGACCTTGAGGTCATGGGTCTCTCCGAGTCTCTGTGGGGCATCACCAGTGCCACCTTCTACGGGCAGCTGCAACGGTACTTCCGGGAGGCCGGGCTTCCGCCGGCCGGGGTCCATGTCTTTCGACACGCGGCGGCGAAGTTGAGACGAGAGGCCGGGGAGTCGGTGGAGGAGGTGAGCCTGTTTCTGGACCACAGCTCGCTGGCGGTGACCACTACCTACCTGCGGCGCCTCGAGGGCCAGGAGGATCGCGGGTGGGGACGGGTGGCGGAGGCGATCGGGATAGCGGCCGGTGCAAACTCGGTCTGGCCGCCGCCCGAATCTGCTGCCCGCCGCCGAGAGCCGTAAAGGGCAGCTCTCCCCGGGCCGATATGACCCTGTGAGGCAAACCGTCAGGAGGAATACGTGCACGCAGAGAAGACCACGAGTGCAAAGCTGCCAGAATCTCGTCCCCGGCCAAGCCCTGCCAACCCGCATGCCAACACCAGAACCACGGCCTCCTCATCGCCGTCCTGCTCTCCCGACTCCCCGGACAGTGAACTCGATCAGGTGAAACAAGAGCTATCCCAGCGACAGGTAGAACTCGAGTTCAAGTCCCTGCTCCTCGACGAAGCCACCGACTCCATCGTGGCCCACGATCTCGTCGGCCGCGTCGTCTACGCGAATGAGGAGGCGGTCACCCGTATGGGCTACCCTCGGGAGGAGGTTCTCGGCCGCCGTCTGCCCGCTCTCCTGGGCGCCCCCGAGGACGCCTTTGCCACCCGGGTAGAGCAGATCCTAGAGAAGGGGCAGGCGATCTTCGAGGCGGAGGATCTGTTCGCTGATGGTAGCTTCCGTCCGGTCGAGGTACACAGCCGGGTGCTGGACAGCGGCGGGCAGGTGCTCATCTGCAGCATCTCACGGGACATCAGCGACCGAAAGCATGCCGCGAGCGCCATCGAGCGCCTTGCCTACTACGATCCGCTCACCGGGCTCGCAAACCGGCGGCTGTTCAATGACCGCCTGCGCATGGCCTTCGCCCATTCCCACCGTACTCAGGACCCCCTGTCGGTCCTCTTTCTCGACTTGGACCAGTTGAAGGTGGTAAACGATTCGCTGGGACATGGGAGCGGTGACGAGGTCCTCCAGACCATGGTCAAGCGGTTTCAAGGGGTGGTGCGCGAGGCCGACACGCTGGCTCGGCTCGGTGGCGACGAGTTCGTGCTGCTCCTGCTAGACGCGGGCGACCAGGAGGCGGTATCCGTGGCCGACCGGGTGCTCGAAATGGTGCGGGCCCCGCTCCTCATTGACGGCCAGCGGGTCGACATCACCGTTTCGGTCGGCATCGCCACCTCTGACATGGGAGCGGAAACGGCCGACATTCTCCTCCAACAAGCCGACATGGCCATGTACGCCGCCAAGAGCAGCGGGGGCAATGGCTACCGACTGTACGGGCACGACATGACCACGGCCGCGCTGGCCCGTTTCCGCCTGCGGAACGATTTCAGAGACGCCTTCGAACACAAGGATTTCCGTCTCCACTATCAGCCGCTGGTGCGCCTGAGCGACGGCGCAGTATCGGGAGCGGAGGCTTTGCTTCGCTGGCGGCACCCAACACTGGGCGAAGTCTCCCCTGCGATCTTCATCCCCCAAGCCGAGGAAATCGGTCTTATCATTCCCCTGGGCGCCTGGGTACTTTCGCAGGCGTGCCGGCAGGCTCAGGTTTGGCGGGAGGCGGGCCTCCCGCTCGAGCGTATGGCGGTGAACGTCTCCGGACGGCAGCTCCTTCACGGGGACCTCGTCGCGGATGTGCGGGCGGCCCTGACCGAAAGCGACCTTCCCCCGAGCTGCCTGGAACTCGAGATCACCGAGAGCGTGGCTTTGGAGGGTTCCCCTGAGGTCCTGGAGGTCCTCATCGCCTTGCGCAGCCTCGGCGTGAGCCTCGCTATCGACGATTTCGGTGCCGGCCACTCCTCCCTCAGCCGGCTACGGGACCTTCCCGTACAGACGCTCAAAATCGACCGCAAGTTCATCGCCGGCCTCAGCCCGGGGACGGTCCAAGACCATGCGATCGTGCGCACCATCGTCGAGTTGAGCCGCCGTATGGGCATGTCAACCGTCGCCGAAGGGGTGGAGACCGAGCAGGAGGCGCAGCTCCTCAAGGA
>DASRMJ010000196.1:0-4246 GCA_035647995.1 Thermoleophilia bacterium
GGCGGAGCCGGCTCCACGACCGAAGTGGTGCCCCCCGGCAGTCTCGCCAACCTGCTCTTCCGGGACGGAGGGGTCCATATCGTGACCGTTGCCGGCGGGGGCCGGGGTCCGTATGCGAAGGTCGAAGTCCGCCCGGGCACCGGCGGGAGGGTCAAGGTGCAGTTCAGGATCTCCTCGGGGGATGCGATCAGGGTCCTGGACGCCCGCGAGTACTGGGGCAAGATACAAGTCGAGCCCTCCACCACGTCCGGCAATCTCATCGCCTACAACTTCGTGCCCATCGAGAAGTACCTGCGCAGCATAGCCGAGGTCATACCGAACTGGGCGCAGTCCACGTCGAGCGCCTATGCCCCGGAGGCGGTCAAAGCCCAAGCGGTGGCCGCGCGCACGTACGCGGTCGCCAACAAGGACCCATACCTCAACGACAACCAGTGGGACCAGGTCTATCGGGGCTACACCTATGAGGCCCTGTATCCGGGCATCGGCGAGGCTGCCGAGCAGACGCTTGACTCCCAAGGCCGCGGACTGATACTTCGGTACAACGGCAAGGTCGTCGTCAGCTTCTTCTCTTCGAGTTCCGGCGGGTATACGTCCCCCTGGTATCCGGCGGCCACCTACCCCTACCTGCCGGCCAAGCCGGATCCCTACAGCCTCGCGGCGCCCACCAGCAATCCGGGATACGCGTGGACGTTCTCCATCTCGCCCGCCGACCTCTCTGCGGCCGTGGACGGAATGAGCGACACGGGGGGAAATGCCGTACATATAGGGATGCTCGACCGAGTCGAGGTCGCTTCACGTGACACCAGCGACCCCGGCAGCCATGTGGCCACCTTCAGGCTCATCGGCGTCAACGGGTCCGCGGTGGTGAGCGCCTCGTCCTTGCGGGGGCGTCTCGGATACGGTCAGATGCGCTCCACCCTCGTTGTCCGGATCACGAACCCGCGCGTCTTCAGCGACGTGCCCTCCGGTCACTTCTTCTTGACCGAGATCGAGCGCATCGCCCTGGCCGGCATCGTGCAGGGCTTCCCGGACGGCAAGTTCTCCCCCGACGCTTCCGTGGCCCGTTGGCAGTTCGCCAAGATGGTGGTCGGTCTGCACAACGTCCTCTTGGCCGATGACCAGATCGCCGTGGTCGACGTGGGAACCTCCCCGTTCGCGGACGTGCCGGCGCAACCGGGCGTACTAGGCGACGAGTCCGACTGGGTGGCGGCCGCCAAGAACGCGGGGCTGGTGAAGGGTTTCACCGAAACTGTCTTCATGCCGTACGCCTCAGTACAGCGCGACCAGATGGCTACGATGCTTGTTCGGGCGATGCGCTGGGAGGACGAGGCGGCCGCCCTACCCTCGGACACCCCCGGTTTCGCCGACGTCGCGCCGGGCAGCACGCATTGGGCCGATACCCGCTACCTGAAATCGCTCGGCGTCCTCCGGGGCTACGAGGAGCCGCCGGGTTCAGGCACCTTCGTGCTTCGCTGGGCTGATCCCACCTTGCGCATGCATGCCGCCGCCGTACTCTGCCGCGTGTTGGATCTGCCCGCAGGCTGAAGCTGCCCCCCGTCATCTCTTTCCGCAGCGCCCCGCTGCCACCGTCTCCTTGCCCGCCGTCCGCCGCTTCCCTCCCCCGCGTCAGCGGCCCCATCCAGATGCGCCCCTGCGGGTTCTCCGCACACTCATGATCCGCTAAAGATTCCGCGTCTGTATGCCGATATTGCCGCGTAGGTAGAAATGGATGGGCATATCTTGCGGAGGGCGGTCATGATGGGACGAGCGGGAGCGACCGAAAGCGCGAAGAATCGGATCGAGGGCCGCCACCTCAACCTGGCGATCGTGGCCATGATGCTCTGTGTGCTGCTGGCCCTTCTTCTCCCGGTGGCGGCACAGGCCGGCACCTACACCGCCGAAGAGATGCAGTTCGTGAAGATCCTCAACGAGTATCGGGCTGCGAACGGCCTTGGGACCTTGCTCGTCTCCGACATGGTCTCTGTCGCCGCCACGAAGCACGACATGGACATGGCGAAGTACAGCTTCTTCGACCATGTCACGCAAGGCTCCGACTACTACGCAGTGGGAGCGAGCCCGTGGGCCCGCATGGCGGCCGCCGGCTACAACTACAACACCACCAAGGGTGAGAACCTGGCGGCGGGTTTCTCGACTGCCGCTGGAGTGTTCGAAGGCTGGCGCAACTCCCCGGGCCACAACGCGAACATGCTGAACGGAGGCTTCAAGGTCGTCGGGATCTCGATGGATCTCGTACCCGGCTCGCAGTACCTCTACTATTGGACCACCGATTTCGGCGGGTACGTCGACTCCACCTCGCACAGCGTGGATAGCCTGTCCACCCAGCGCTTCATCGATGTGCCGCCGACCCACTCGTATGCCTCGCAGATCGAGGCCCTCGCCGACCTGGGCGTCATCTCCGGATTCGGCGACGGCTACTTCCAGCCTAACGCCTCGGTCGTGAGGGAGCAGTTCGCGAAGATGATCGTGTTGACCCTGGGGCTACCCGTAAGCGAGAGTGACGTGCCGCCGTTCGCCGATGTGCAGGTCACACCGGGCAGTCTCTACCCGGCCGCCTACATCGCGGTGGCAGCCAGAGCGGGGATCACGAGAGGCGTCACTGCCGACCGCTTCGCTCCGTGGAACAAGATCACGCGGGCGGAAGTGATCACCATGGTAGTGCGGGCAGCCAATCTCCCCGAGCCCCCGGCCGACTATCAGCCCCCGTTCGGCGACTTCTCTCCCACCTTCTACCCCTACGCGCGGAAAGCCGCGTACGCCGGCATCCTCGACGGACTGGTTGGAATGGGATCGAGCTACAATTTCTGGACGCCCGCCACACGCGGTGAGGTGTGCGCCCTCCTGAGCAGCCTGATGCAGTAGCAGGAGGCAGCCGCGAGAAGAGGTTCTCCCCTCGACCGGGTGGGCCGGCAAGAGCCGGCCCACCCTCCACCCTCCGGTCCAGGGTCACTCGATTCCCTCGGCCACCCGGTCTACCACGCGAGCGCGAACAAGACCGAGTCGGCCACCACGTAGCCGTTCGCCCCACCGGCGTGTATGGTAACGCTCCCCGTGGTGGGATGGTATCCGGCGCCAAGGTAGTATGTGCCTATCTTGACCCAGGCCCCGCCCCCCGTTCGTTGGTCCAGATACCGGGTGGAGGTGCTGGAGGGGGTCGCAACCACCACTCTGGCGTTCGACGCGCGGTTCCAGTCGTCGGTCCAACGCATGTAGACGTTGTAGTAGCCGGAGACCGGCAGGCGGGGGGTCCAGCGCGCCCACGCGGTCCCCGAGGTCGCTGCCTGCACCTGGTAGTCCGGACCGTAGAACCCCGGGTTGCTGGTGGAGCGTTTCCAGTTGCCGCCCACGTCTGTGCCGCCGACGCTGGCTGCGGTGGGGTTGTCGATCAGTATGCTGGAGTCGGTGAGACCGTCGCGCCGTCGCGGCTGGTACGCGGACCCCACGTAGCGGGAGGCCCGGCGCACCCGGGCACCCGTATACGGTGCTTCGTACACAATCGGGTAGTTCCATGCGTCGCCATCGGCGTAGAGCACGATGTGCCCCCCCGTGCCGTCGTTGTAGACCAGCGCGTCGCCGGGAAGGAGGTCCGCCCGGCTGCTCAGTGAGGTCCAGGGTCCCAGATTGTTCAGAAAGCTGTAGGTGGTGTAGCGCGGAGTGATGCTCGCGTTCACTCCGTCTTCCTCTTGGTACAGCATCGTGCGCGGCACTTCCCAGCTCTTGAGCACGAATCCGGAACAGTCGGGGCCGGGGCCGGAAGTGTTCGGAGACCAACTCTCTCGCCCCCAGGTGTACTTCGTGCCGATGGCCGACTCCGCGCGGGCGATGATCTCCGGTCGGCTCATCGGAGGTGCCGCCGCCTCGGCGGGCGCCGGCAGTCCGAAGAGGGAGAGGGTCAGCGTCAGCAACGAACCGCATGTGACCAGATGGGCGTTCATCTCTCTCCCTCCGAGAATCCGGGGGTTTCAGGGAAGGTGTGTCTGACGAGCCGGTAGCCCTCATCGGTGGCCACCGGCTGGTAGACGGCTGAATCCAGCCCCACGACGTACGGGACGCCGAGGTAGACGGCGCTGTCGTCGACGAGCGAGATGGTCTGGACCGGTTCGCCGATGCGTGCCACCAGCAGCAACGAAGGCTCGGACCCATCGGCCACTTCCGCGTCCGAGCCCACGCCCCCCGGGGCGGCCACTTCCGCGCCCGAGCCCACGCCGGATCCCGCGGCGGCCCCCGT
>DASRMJ010000197.1:0-2513 GCA_035647995.1 Thermoleophilia bacterium
CAGGTAGGCGGAGTGCATCGCCGTGGTGCGCGCCCCGAAGTGCCCACCCACGCCGGGATTGGACCTGATCATAGCGCCGAACGCCAGCACGCCTCGGTCATCGAAGATCACCGCCCCATCGAGGGACGCGATCTCGAGGAACAGCCGCTTCTTGCGCTTCGCGAGGCGCGGGTCGGACATCCGGATGGGGCCGATGTCCCCGGCGAGGAGCCGCCTCGCCTTGTCGCCCCGGGGTTCGGGCCCGCCAATGACGGCCTCGTCGGCGTTGATCACCTGCTCGAGGACCGTGCCGTTGGGATCGTAGACCAGCAGCGCCCCCAGGCCACCGTAGCTCAGGTCCAGCACCACTCCGAACAGATGGGCACTCACGAGGTACTCGCCGAGGGTGCTGAAGAGGTCGTTCTGCAGGCGCTCAGCATCGTAGATGTACCACTTCCCCCGGCGATGCGCCGCAAGCATGCCCTCGGCCCCCAAGATGATGGAATCTCCCCGCTCGGTGAGGTGCAGCGAGTAGTCCCGCGGGCCGAGCTGCGATTTCAGCGGCTGCAGGAACTCGGGGTGCAGGTCGTAGTGCTCGGTGTCTTCGATGCCGCCATAGAGCACCTCGCCGTACTCCAGGTAGCGCCCCTGATAGCCGATGGCCAGGTAGGTTTGGGGCGAGCCTGCCAGCGGATCCAGTACCGACTGCAGGTCGGGATCGTCGACGGGCACGAATCCCTCTTGTCCGTGTCGCACGATCAGGTTTCGCGTCACGCGACGATTCTCGTGCGTACGGTAAGCCAGCTCGTCCAGGTGGGAGAGGAACCGGTTCCACACGACGCCGGGCTCGTGCAGCCGCAGCCAGTGCAGGGCGACCTTCTCCCGGACGGCGGCCAAGTAGCTCCTCGTCGGCGGGGAGGGCATGTCACGCGCCCACTCTCCGACCTCCGCATTGATTGCCTGGAGCAACAGATCGTGCCGCGGCGAGTTCGGGCTGAAGCTGTAGAAGTAGAAGCTGTCCTCGCCGAGCCTGACGGCGTGCTGCACGGGGCCGGTGTCGGCGATGTACCACGCGGGCACGCAATCGACAATAGCCTCCAGGAGGCTCTGCTGGTCAGGGGTCATCGGGCACGCTCCGCGGCGCCCGCATAACGCGCCACGTCAGTCCCCGCGGAGCGTGCGGAGTTTGCGCAGGGCCACCTCGGCCCGCGCGTAGATGACGCCGATCGCGTCAGTGTCGCCGAGGACCTCGAGCACGGGCTCAAGGATGCCCCGAATGACACCATTGCGATCCGACAGGTCGCGGAAGACGTGGTGGGAGGCCTCCCGCAGACCCTTGGACTCCGCCCGCTCGGTCAGGGCCTGCAGCACGTACGGGAGGGAGCGGTTGCCTATATTGACGAGCCCGATGGCCGCCAACCAGCGGAGGTCGGATTCGTCATCGGCAAGCAGGGCGACCAAGCCGGGGATTGCCACGGGATCGGGGCTCTCCGTCAGCGCCTTGGCGGCCTCCCAGCGCATGCGAACCTGCGGGCTGGCGAGCAACTCTAGGAGTGCAGGTAGCGCCGGTTCACCGATGGCCGCCAACGTCTCCCGGGCCCGTTGGCGCACACCGCCGTCTTTGTCGCCTAGTCGCGTTACCAGTGCTTCGATCTGATCGGATGCCATCTGCACCTCCGTGTGCACGTGAGCGCCGGGTTCACGACATGCCTTGCGGAGCGCGGCGTTCGAACCCTCCGCACGCCTTCTTCCCGCGAACGGCCATTCTCAGACAGGCGAGATCGGGTCGGGGGCTGTCGTGGCCATCGGCGTCGGTGGAATGGTCGGGGGCGGGATCTTCGCCGTGTTGGGCCTTGCGGTGCAGTTCGCACGCGGCGGCACACCAGTGGCCTTTGCATTGGCGGGCGGGCTTACGACGCCCCCGTACACTCATGACCGAAGGGTCAGACACTCGAGAAAGTAGTCTCCGGTCGAGATTCGCGCTGGCCGAGAGACAAGACCAAGGATGTGGGTATGAACATACTGATCCGCAGGCGCCCGCGCTGCTCCAACACCATGACCCACTTCACCTGTCCGCCCGGCTCAAGCGCCTGGGTCTTCGCGCCCCCCGGGAGGGTTCAGGGGACGATCTGGTGGCGAACTCGGCAGCAGGCAAGGGAACGAGATGGACGATAGGCTCTGGACACCATGGTCGTCCGACCCCTGCGTCGACCCGCGTAGCGCCAGCTCGATGCTTCGAAGAGCCGCCCTACCCACCCTTGGTCGCAAGGGTTAACGGTCAGCCCGGCAGCGTGTTCGTGCCACGCACGCAATGGCTCGCATTGCGGAAATCCAGCCTCGGCTGTGTTAGATAGTCACGGATTCTGAGCACTACGCGCAGAGACTCGACAGGCGACACGATCTTAGGTAGGGGGTTCGACCATGAGCATTCTGGCGTGGATCGTCTTCGGTGGCCTAGCGGGCTTGGTAGCCAGCTTCCTCATGGGCGGCGGCGGGGGCATGATCTTCGACATCATCGTGGGCATAGTGGGGGC
>DASRMJ010000198.1:0-2695 GCA_035647995.1 Thermoleophilia bacterium
CCTCCGCTGCGGCCCAGGAGGTGGTGGAGAAGAGAGTGGACCTGAGCCGCTTCCCCATCAGCCGAGTGGGCCTCGACGAGGGCGGCCGGTACATGACGGCCCCCGTCGTCATAGCGAAGGACCCCGACACCGGGGTGCGCAACGCGTGCATCGTACGCTGGATGGTGACCGGGCGCGATCGGCTCACCTTCCTTCTGGACATGGGCCGACATCTCCGCGACTACTACGAGCGGGCCGAAGCCCGCGGTGAGCCTCTGCAGGTGACCATCAACGTCGGCGTCAGCCCCGCCGTGCACTTCGCCGCCGTCGTGCCGCCGAGTGCCGCCCCCATCGACACCGACGAACTTGGGATCGCCGGCCATCTGCTCGGCCGGCCGCTCGAGTTGGTGCCGGGCCGCACCGTCGATGTGGAAGGCGTGGCGTCGGCTCAGTTCATCCTGGAGGCGGAACTCCTCCCCCACGTGCGCGAGGCGGAAGGGCCCGCGGCGGAGGTGACCGGATACTACGCTGAGCGCGCCGATCGCTGGGTGGCGCGCGTCACGGGCATCACGCGCCGCGAGCAGCCGCTGTGGCACACCATCATTCCTGGACAAGAGGTCTACAACGCCGTGGGTCTTGTGGCGGAGGCCAGCATCTTCCGGCTGGTGTCTCGCCAGATCCCAGGCCTGCTCGGCGTTCGCCTCTCCTACGGCGGGTGCGGCTTCTACCACGCCGTCGTGCAACTCCAGAAGAACGTCGAGGGCATCCAACGGAACGCCATTCTCGCCACGTTCGCTGCCTTCCCCTCGCTCAAGCAGGTGACCGTCGTCGACGAAGACGTGAACATCCACGACCCGCAGGATGTCGAGTGGGCGCTGGCCACGCGCTTCCGGCCCGACCGCGACATCATCCTCATCCCCGAGGCGCGGGGTCACGAACTCAACCCCATAACCGACGGCGGCATCGGCTGCAAGGTCGGCTTCGACGCGACCGCGCCCACGCCGCGGCTGCGGCAGTTCGAGAGACTGGCCTTCAAGACCGTCGACCTCGCGGACTACGACATCGCGGAGTAGGGTTAGGGGGTCCGCTCCCATCGACCCTGACGACCCCAAATTGGCTCTACCCCGCGGTCTATGGGGTGCCTCTGACCGCGCTCGCTCTGCTCTTGGCGCGCCGGTCGTCCTTCCGGCCGTCGCAGCATGCGAACGAGAGGCCGGCGCCGGCGACTTAGGAACCGGGCACACGTCTTCCGCGTCCCAGGCCGTGGCAGCGATCTGGAAAGACAGGAGGATTCCGTGAAGTGGAAGGTAACACCCGTGTTGATGATGCTGGCGGTCGCGACGGCGGCCATGGGATTGGCCGCGTGTGGGTCTGACTCGAAACCGCTGACCCTCACCAAGGATGCCGGTGGAGGATCTGCGGAGATCAAGGTAGGCCAACTCGTCGAGGTGTCTCTTGATGGGAATCCCACCACGGGCTACTCCTGGGAAGTGAAGCAGTCGGGCGAACCTGTACTACGACCGCAGGGAGAGCCGGCGTACGTCCAGGCCGAGACCGATGGCACGGTGGTGGGCGGGGGCGGCACCTACACGTTCACGTTCGTGGGATCCGAGGCGGGCACCGCGACCCTCGAGTTGATCTATCACCGCTCGTGGGAGACGGACGTCGCCCCGCTCGAGACGTTCACGCTCGAGGTGACGGTCAAGTAGACCATCGAGTCCCGCCGACCCGGAAGCCCGGGTCGGCGGGTTCGTACGGGTGGGCGGCGTACCCGTGCAGCATCCGCGCCAGTTCCAGCTGATTGCTCGGAGATGATGTAGCTGCCGGACATCCGTCCCCGCGGATCGCGACCCGGTTCACCCACATGGATCCTCCTATCGGGCGGGGATGCGCAAATCAGACTACCCGGCGGCAGCCAGCGGGACAAGCGAAGGTCCCGGCCGGGGTCAGAGGCGCCGCCTTTCGCAGGGGCTGAGCCGGAGACGCCAACCCACCTTGCGCTAGATCGACCGGCCGCAGCCGGTCGATCAGAACGAGGCGCGGTCCGAACGGCCCCCCCCGGAAGAGCAACGAGTACAGCAGCGAGGGGCGCCCCCGACGGGGGCCGCACCGGCGGCCTCCCGTCGGGGGCGCTATCGACTACGCGTCAAGCCGATTCGATCCTATTTGGGGTCTAGGGCCCCGGGGATCGGAACGGTGTCCGGAATGCCGCCCGCGTCGGTGTCTACCGCCACGCCGAGAACCTGGAAGGTCCCCTCGTAGTCAACATTGTGGCAGGTGAAGCAGTTGCCCATGTAGTGATCCACGAAGATCTTGCTACCCATGTGGGCCGGGTGCACGATGTCACGCAACGAGAGCGGAGCATTGGCACCTTTGCCGTCCGCGGCCGGCCCGTGACAGAAGAGGCAGGCGTCGACGCCGATGTCATCCGACAAGACGTCATGGACCGCCCCACCTCGGCTAACCGCCTCATTCTTGAGTGAGTAGTTGCCCACGTGGCAGTCGGTACAGCCGCGCCGCGCATCAATCGGGGCGGCGTCGTTCGTTGCGACCCTGTCGAACATGGTCGCGACTTCAGCCCGCGTGATCGAATCGTCCGGGTGGAACGTCCCGTCGACGCGACCCTGAACAACACCCGCATTGAACATGCTGACGATCGCATTCTCTGCCCAGTGCCCGCTGATATCGGTTAAGGGAAGGGCGGCGTAGGCTACAG
>DASRMJ010000199.1:0-6552 GCA_035647995.1 Thermoleophilia bacterium
CGTCGATGACGAAGTCGGAGCCCCGCCGATGGAACCCGCCGCTCTCCTCGACGCGTGTGATCACGTAGAGATCGCCCGGAGGCCCGCCGCGCACTCCCGGCTCCCCCTTGCCCTTGAGCCGGATCTTCGTGCCGTCCTTCACCCCCGCCGGCAGCGGCACCGTGTACTTCTTGAGCGCCTCGGTGACGCCGCGCCCCGCGCAGGTGGGGCATGGCTTCTCGACCACGGTGCCGTCACCGCCGCAGCGATGGCACGGTTGCGAGAGGGCGAAGAAGCCTTGGTTCTGGCTGGTGACGCCCCGGCCCTTGCACTCGGGACAGGTGATCGGACGAGTGCCCGGAGCCGCACCGGACCCCCCGCACATGTGACACTGCACCGATTTCGGCACGCTGATCTTCGTCGTGACACCCTTGAGGGCGTCTTCGAACGACAGGTTCACGGCCACGCTCAGGTCGCGACCCTTCTGAGACTGCGGCTGCCGCTGTCTGCCTGCGCCCCCACCTCCAAAGAGATTGCCGAACAGGTCGGCGAAGTCCCCGAAGCCCTGGCCGCCCTGGAAGCCACGCGGATCGAACCCCTGCCGCCCGAAGACGTTCGTGGGCCCCTGATCGTACTGCTTGCGCTTTTCAGTATCGGAGAGAACCTCGTAGGCGGTGGAGATCTCCTTGAAACGATCCTCCGCGGCCGGGTCGTTGGGGTTGGCGTCGGGGTGGTTCTTGCGGGCGAGCTTGCGGTAGGCCTTGCGGATCTCGTCGTGAGTGGCGGTCTTCTTGACGCCAAGGATCTCGTAGAAGTCTCGTTGAGAGGGAGCCACGACCCTACTCCTTCTCCGCACCCGGGGTGGGCGCACTCGAAGTAGACGCCCCAGAGGCGGACGCCTCCCCACCGGGGACCCCCGCGGATACGGCCACACGTGCGGGTCTGAGAACGCTCTCGCCCACCGTGTAGCCCTTGGCGACCACCTGGATCACCACGCCCTCCTCAACGTCGGAGGGCAATGACACGACGGCCTCATGCAGATGCGGGTCGAACGGGACCCCCAGGGATGGGATCTCGCATACGCCTTCCCGGCGCAGGAGGTCGGCGAACAGCGAGTGAGTCAGCCGCACGCCTTCAAGGACCTTGCCTTCCTCGTGGTGCTCGGCTGCGTCGAGCGCCCGCGACAAGTTGTCGAACACCGGCAGGAACTCACCGAGTACGCCCGTGCGCGCCCGGTTGCGGGCTTCGCCCAATTCGCGCTGGGAGCGCCGACGGAAGTTCTCGAACTCGGCCTGGAGCCGCATCAGCGCGTCGAGATAGCCGTCCCTCTCGGCAGCCAGCGCCACCAGCGGTGACGTCACCTCGTCCGAGGTCACATCGGCCTGTCCGGCTTCCGCCGCCGAAATCCGCGCCGCGCCCTCCCCCACGGTCGTCTCGACCGCAGGATCCGCGCCGCCCTCGGGCTCGTGGTTGTTGGGGTCGCGGTGGTTGATGGGGATCTTCCTCTTCTCGTGGGTCATCTGATCGCTATCCCTTCGCGGCCGTCGTGCCCGGACCATCGCGGCTGCCGCCACCGAAGGCGGCAGCCGCGTCCAGCCCAGGATCTGCCCGGGGTGTCAGTCCGTGGCCTTCTCGGAGCCTGTGCCCTCCACGGTCGTGGGGCCCGAGCCCCTGACGCCCACGGAGATCCGCTTCGGCTTGGCCGCCTCGACCTTAGGCACGGTCACGGCCAACACGCCGTTCTCGTACTCGGCCTCAATCCTATCGGGATCGGCGCCTTGCGGCAGCGCGATACTCCGGCTGAACGAGCCGTACCGCCGCTCGATGCGGTAGTACTTCTCCTCGTTCACCTCTTCCTGGAAGCGACGCTCGCCACTCACTGTGAGGACGTTGTCTTCGACCTCCAGGCGGATGTCGTTCGGGTCCATGCCGGCCAGGTCGGCCTTGAGCGTGATGGCATCCTTGCTCTCGACCACATCGACCGACGGGATCCAGGACTGACGCTCTGCCACATCCCCGCCGCTGACGCGGGAGAACAGCCTGTTGACCTCGCTCTGCAGAGACGTCAACTCGCGGAACGGGTCCCATCTCACGATCGCCATCGTAGTGTCCTCCTTCCTTGCCACTGTTTCCTTCGGTCCGCCCGCAGCGCCGCGGCGATGCCGCGACCTGCGCGCGAAACGCTCGGGTGGCGGGGCGGGCGACCCCGCCCCGCCACCAAACCGTCCGCGGCCGGCGCCGCCGGGGCGCAGCCCCGCGCGGCCCGGCCCGCCGGGACGGCTAGTCCTCGTCGATCACCTCGTACTCGGCGTCCTCGACCACTTCGTCATCGGTCGAGCCCGCGGCACCGTTGCCGCCGGGCTCACCGGAGCCGCCCGCCTGACCCTGAGCTGCTTGGTAGGCCGCCTCGGACAGCTTGTACGCGGCCTCCTGCAGGGTGTTCATCTTGGTCTGTATCGCGTTGACGTCGTCACCCTTGAGGGCTTCCTCGAGATCGGAGGCGGCGTCTTCGATGGTCTTGCGCGTGGCCTCATCGACCTTGTCGCCGATCTCTTTGAGCGACTTGCGCGTGGAGTACACCAGGTTCTCGGCCTGGTTCTTGGTCTCCACAGCCTGCTTCTTCGCGCGGTCCTCGTCGGCGTGGGCTTCGCCGTCCTTCACCATCTTCTGTATCTCTTCGTCGGTGAGTCCACTCGAGCTCTTGATCTCGATCTTCTGCTCGTTGCCGGTGGCCATGTCCTTGGCGGACACGTGCACGATGCCGTTCGCGTCGATATCGAACGCCACCTCGATCTGCGGGATGCCGCGTGGTGCCGGCGGGATACCCATGAGCTGGAACTTGCCCAAGGTCTTGTTGTACATCGCCAGGTCACGCTCGCCCTGCAGCACGTGGATCTCCACCGACGTCTGACTGTCGTCGGCAGTGGAGAAGATCTCACTCTTGCGAGTGGGGATGGTGGTGTTGCGCTCGATCAGCCGCGTGAACACGCCACCCTTGGTCTCGATGCCCAGAGACAGCGGGGTCACATCCAAGAGGAGCACGTCTTTCACGTCGCCCGCCAGTACACCGCCCTGGATGGCTGCACCCAACGCCACCACCTCGTCGGGGTTGATGCCTTTGTGCGGTTCCTTGCCGGTGAGTTCGCGCACCTTCTGCATGACGGCGGGCATACGCGTCATCCCACCCACCATGACCACCTGATGGATCTGGCCCATCGTCATGCCGGCGTCCTTCATGGCCTGCTTGGTGGGAGCCACCACACGGTCGAGCAGGTCGCTCGTGAGTTCTTCCAGCTTCGCCCTCGTCATGGCGAGTTCGAGGTGCAGCGGGCCGCTCTCGTCCATGGTGATGAAAGGCTGGTTGATGGTGGTCTCGACCATCGAGGAGAGTTCCACCTTGGCCTTCTCGGCCGCTTCGTACAGGCGCTGGAGAGCGGAACGGTCCTTGGACAGATCCACGCCCTTCTCGCGTTTGAACTCGGCCACGATCCAGTCGACGATGGCCTTGTCGAAGTTGTCGCCGCCGAGGTGGGTGTCGCCGTTGGTGCTCTTCACCTCGAAGACACCTTCACCGAGCTCGAGGACAGAGACGTCGAACGTCCCGCCGCCGAGGTCGAAGACGAGGATGGTGTGGTCCTGCTCCTTGTCGAGGCCGTAGGCCAGCGAAGCCGCGGTGGGCTCGTTGATGATGCGGCGTACGTTGAGACCGGCGATCTTGCCGGCGTCCTTGGTGGCCTGGCGCTGGGCGTCGTCGAAGTAGGCCGGGACGGTGATGACCGCTTCGGTGACCTCGGTCCCGAGGAACGCCTCGGCGTCGCGCTTCAGCTTCTGCAGGATCATGGCCGAGATCTCGGGCGGGCTGTACTGGTCGCCCTTCACGTTCACGCGCACGTCGCTGTTCGGACCTTCGACCACGGCGTAGGGGACGATCTTCATCTCTTCGGATACATCCCTGAACTTGCGCCCCATGAAGCGCTTTATCGAGAATATGGTGTTCTCGGGGTTCGTGACCGCCTGCCGTTTGGCAACGGTGCCCACCAACCGCTCGCCGCTCTTGGCGAACGCGACCACCGAAGGCGTCGTGCGACCCCCTTCGGCGTTCGGGATGATTGTGGGTTCCCCGCCTTCCAACACGGCCATGGCGGAGTTGGTCGTGCCAAGGTCGATGCCGATTATCTTGCCCATCGAAATCCTCCGAAATCGTCGGTGCGCGTCGAATCGCGCGGATAGAGTATGAGTGCAGTATAAAATCTGAGTGCGCTAATGTCAAGTCACCGCAGCGGGGTGGAACTCAGCGCCGTGCGCTCGAGGTCCTGGCCGTTGATATAGAGTTCGCGGCTCTTCTCGTCGGCGATCTGCTCCGCCTGCTTGCGGGCGGCACGCTCCCTCGCCAGCCGGCGCTGCAGCAACTCGATCTGATCGTCCACGCCGGCGCTCAGCGAGGGGCATGGTGAACCGGGTCTCCGCACCATCACCCATGACGGTCTCCCTGCTCACGGCGAGGGCCTCCCCGTAGTGGCCGATGCACGCGAGGATCAACCCTTCGGCCAGGTCGGCCAGGTTGCGGCTCAGTGGGAGCGCGGGCGGTCCGGGGCGCGCGGGCGGTCGAACGGGCGGCGGCGCTACCTCCGAGTGAGCTTGGACAAGGCGGCCACCACCTTCTCCTGGATCACCTTGAGTTCGTCATCCACGATCTGGACCCTCGGGTCGAGTGACATGAGGCGAGAGAGTTGGTAGGTGCGAAGCTCGTCAAGCCCACGGTCGGCCTCCTGAAGCAGCTCCACCATGAACCTGGCATCCTTCTCCGATAGGTCACACCACGACACGGATTCGCCCTCCTCACCCCTGCCCGACGCCGCGTCGAGAGGACTCATCGACCATCCTGGAATCATACTGGAATGCAGGCTTCTCCGGGCATCAGCGGTCCGATGTTCACCGCCGCACCGAAGCGACCGGCGGCGGCGGAGACCCGAGACCGCTCGCTTCGGCTACAATACGGACACCATGTCCAACGGCAGCACCAACCGGGGCTCCAACATCCAGCGGCGCTCGCGCGACAATAGGCGCAGGCGGCGCGCTCAAGGCCGCGGTGTGGGGCAGGCTCTGACCGTGGCCTTGGTGCTCACTCCGTTCCTCCTTCTCGTGCTCGGCCTCGGCACGTTCACCCTGGGACTGCGCACGGCCGCAGCAGTCCAGAAAGACGTGCCCCGCCTTGAGGATCAGCAACAGGTGGTGCTCGCCGAGACATCCCGCATCTACGCCGCCGACGGCGAGTTGCTGGCATACCTGCACGGCGTCGAGAACCGCACCCTCATCGGCGGGGAGCGGATCCCCGAGCTCGTCAAGGACGCCGTGGTGGCCATCGAGGACGAGCGCTTCTACGAGCACAACGGGGTTGACCTTCAGGGTGTCGCCCGTGCCTCACTGGTCAATCTGGAGGCCGGACAGATCCAGGAAGGCTTCTCCACAATCACGATGCAGCTCGTGGGCAACCTCTACCTCGACCGGCGCGACGTCTCCCTCACCCGTAAGTTCCGCGAGATGACCTTGGCCTGGCAGCTCGAGACCATCATGTCCAAGGACGAGATCCTCGACCAGTATCTCAACACCATCTTCTTCGGGGCCAACGCGTACGGCATCCAAGCCGCCGCGCGCACCTACTTCGACAAGGATCCAAAGGACTTGACGCTCGCGGAGGCGGCCCTCTTGGCCGGCCTGCCGCAGGCGCCCACCGCCTACTCGCCGCGCATACACTCGCGCGAGGCGCTCGATCGGCGGAACGTCGTGTTGGCGCGCATGTACAGCAACGGGTTCATCACCTACGACCAGTACTTAGCGGCGGTCGCGCAGAAGCTCGTGTTGGCGCCCGTCTCCCCGTATACGGCCGTTCAGGAGCCCTATGTCGTGGCGTTCGTCCGCAAGCAGCTCATCGACATGTTCGGCGAGGATATGGTGTTCAAGGGCGGCCTGACCGTGGAGACCACCATCGTTCCCCGCTACCAGCAGTTGGCTCAGGAGGCCATCGCGACGACCCTCAACCTCGAGGGCGACCCCTCTGCCGCCCTGGTGGCCATCGAGACCCGCACCGGCTTCATCCGAGCGATGGTGGGCGGTAGCGACTACGACGTGTCCAAGTTCAATCTCGCCGCCCAAGGCCGGCGTCAGCCCGGTTCGGCGTTCAAGACCTTCGCCCTCGTAGGCGCGGTGGAGATGGGGATCGACCCGTACAACACCTACTACGTGTCCCAGCCTCTGGAGCTCGCCATCCCCGGCAGCACCGAACCCTGGAAGGTCAAGACGTTCGGCAACAGCTACTACGGCAGCACCAGCGTGGCCCAGGCGACCCTGCGCAGCGATAACACTGTGTACGCGCAGCTGGCGCTCGACGTCACGGCGGAGCGCATCGTCGACGTCGCCTACCGCATGGGAATCACCAGCACACTGAACGCGAACCCTGCCATCGCGCTCGGCGGCCTCACCCACGGCGTCTCCCCGTTGGAGATGGCTTCCGCGTACGCGACCCTGGCGAACGCGGGCCGGCACCGCCAACCCACCGCCATCCTCAAAGTCACC
>DASRMJ010000200.1:0-4569 GCA_035647995.1 Thermoleophilia bacterium
GGTCTGGTCGCCGGGCTCAACCCATTGGTGCGGCTCCGCTACGAGTGCAAGCGGAGCCGCGGCGACGCCCGGTGCGTCGGTGTGTACACCTGGAAGGTCCCGCCCTTACGGCCGTCCCCGACGCTGCAACCTGGGCCCGCGGCAGCCTCCGAACTCGCAGCCCAGGCCCACAGCAGCCTCTGAGGTCGCAGCCTAGCGCTGAGGCAGCCGCCGATTCGTCGGGGTCTTTGGCCGGGCCCGCTTCGCTACCCGCGCCCGCGGCGCTTCTTCCCGGCCTTTCCGGCGCCGGTGACGACGTTGACGATCGTGGTGACTACCGAGATGATCAGCGCGGCGGCTATGTCCCATATGAACCCGTCGATCTTGAGCCCTTCCATCAGCCAATCGAGGATCCAGAGGACGAACCCGTTGACGACAAGCACAAAGAGGCCGAGCGACAGGATGGTGAGGGGTAGCGCGAGCAGACGGAACACCGGTCTCACGAAGGTGTTGAGGAAGCCCAGAAGCACTCCGGCTACGAGCGCGGCCTTCCAGCCGGTGAGGTGGACCTGGGGCAGCAGGTAGGCTGCCGCCATGATGGCTATGGTGTTGATACCCCAACGAATCAGCAGGCGCATGAGCTTCTCCTTGCCCGGGTGTGATGTTCCATCAGACTCAGGGGCGCCAGGCGGACGCCGCCCTATCTGCGCTACGACTCATACGACGAGCGGATGACGCGGGTTTCCTCTACGACCTGTCGCCGCAGGTTCTCCGGTGAGACGATCACGGCTTCGCCGGCATAGCGAAGTATCTCGCGCACCAGCCAGCGCTCATCCAGATAGGGGATTCGCGCTTCGACGGTGCCGTCCTCCATTCGCGTCACCTCCAGACCCTGCTCCTCCAGGGATCGAGCCCGGGTGACCGGGAAGCGGACGACAGCCCAGCGAGGGTGTTGAGGGACGACCGAGAGGGCGCGCGCGCGTCGCGCGCTGAGATCAACGGAAGCGCGTGGCTCGAAGTGCTCCCCGGTGAGCGCTGCGGAGCGGATCAGGTCGATCCGGAATGTCCTCTGGGCTTCGACGCGTCTGCAGTAGGCTTCCAGGTACCACGCGTCGTTCGAATCAAAGAGAAGGTAGGGTTCGACCTGACGTCGCCCAAGCTCCTCTCGGGCCGGCGTATAGTACTCAAGGTCCACCACCATACGTTCGCGCAGGCCGTGGTTGAGCACCTCGATGATGTCGGTCACCTCGGCCGATGCGGTCTCGATCTCGACCAGGCCCGGTAGATCCGTCCCTTCGATGCTCTTCTTGACCTTGTCCCGGATCGAGGTGAGCGTCCGGCGTCCGTCCACCGGGAGCTTGTCGCCCACGAGGTCCACAGCCAAGAGCAGGGCGCGCGCCATGAGCGGAGAGAGGCGGGCGGGGGAAGCCATAGCGTCCCCCGCCGGCTCCCGCGTCACCTCGATGGTGTCGTCGGTCAACTCCCCATAGATGACGTACGTCCCCCCGCCGTGATTGACGAGGTTGAGCAAAGAGAGGTCCTCGGCCACCTGCTTGCGTGTGACGCCGAGGTCCCGCATCACCGAAGCGAGCGGCACGGAATCGCCCCGCTCCTCGGCAAGGAGGTAGCTCAGCAGCGACAGGGCCCGAGCCGTGCGTTCCGGATGGATCGGAGCGTCAGGCATGTGCCCTCTCCAGCGCGAGGAGCTTTTCGCGCACCAGGCTTCGGAGTTCGGGCGGGCCCAGCAACTCCGCCTTGCGACCCAGGCTCAGGACCCAGGTGATCAGGGCGTCGGCGTCGGCGTAGGGAGTGGTGAACAGGGTGGCCGGGGAGTCGGTGAGGTCGAGCGGTCCTGGCCACGACTCGGCCGCCACTCCGGGGTAGGCGCGCGCCACGCGCCAGGCCAGGTCATCCTCCACCCGCACGGTGGCGGTGCCCACAGTCTCTCCCAGCTGCCACGGCGGTCGCGCCCTGAAGTCGGCCGGATCGATGCCCATGGGAGGTGAGAAGTCCCTCGCGCGCTTCGTGGCGAACCTCACCGGCCCCTCGAAGCGGCTCAGGCGGAAGGTGCGAAGGGCATCCCGCTCGTGATCACGTCCGCCGGCGTACCAATGCCCCCCGATCCGAGAGAGACCGTACGGGTCGACGACCCGCTCCTGCGGCTCCAGATCAGGCCCGGTGGGATAGAGGAATCGCACCGTCTTCCCGCGCGCGATGGCGTTATCGAGTTGCGCGAGCGCCGGCCCCAGGGAGCGCGCCTCTTCGTCGGGAGCGAGGCTCACGGCGATGCGTTCGAGTTCGGCGCTCTCAGGGTCAGGGTGGCCGTGGGTGAGGTTCACGAGGGCCAATCGCAGCGGCCGGGCGTAGGCGAAGCGGCCCTCCAACAGGGTCAGTGCCACAGCCAGTGCGCGCAACTCCTCTGCGGTGAGGTCAAGGCTGGAGAGTCGATAATTCTCTTCGGGAAGGAAGTAGGCCTCCCCCTCGTCTTCGGGGTCGGCGCCTTCGATGGCTATGCCCACCTGCTCGAGGTCGGAGCGATCGTCGTAGAAGCGGCGGGCGAACGTGGAGTCGGACATGCCGGCGTATCCCTCGACCCGCTCATGGATGTGGCGGGGCGTCACCGGGTGTCTCTGCGCCAAAAGGAACGAGACGAGGGAGAGTTGGCGTATGAGCTTGTCGTCGTCCTTAGGCATCAGCTTAGAGTATCGCACCCACCCGACCTATCGCCACCGATACTGAGTGCGGCGTCGGCTCGACGTAGCACTCGTGACGGTTCCGTCCGGAGCGTGAGCTACAATCGGCCGATGATCTCTGCGCCTCCGACCGCGACGTACGCCCCCGGACTCCACCTCGTCCTGGGCCCTCCCAATGCCGGGAAGCTCGGGCTTGCGCTGAGATGGTGGGTCGGATTGCGCGAGGCGCGTCCGCTGCTCGTCGTTCCCTCGCTGGCCGATGCCGCCGACGTCGAGTCCGAGCTGCTCGAGCGTGCGGGTGTGGTCTTCGACGATCGTCCGGTATGCACCATCGATCGGCTGGTCTCGCTGCTGGTGCCGGAGGGTCCGTCTCTCCTGGGGGATCTCCGGCGCTCGCTGATCATCGCCGAGATTCTTGCGAGAGGGCTGCCGGGGCCGCTGGGAGCCTTGATCGGTCACCCGGGCACGTTGGGCGCCGTGTGTGGCCTCATAGATGAGTTCGGCGAGAGTGGGCACACGTCCGATGCCGCCGCCGCCGCTTTGCGCCGTGCGTCGGCGGCCGGGGGCGGCGATGCCATGGACGATCTCGCCGCAGTACTTCGTGACTACGACACGGCGGCGGCGCTCCGCGGCCGGGTCGATCGTCATCAGGCGCTGGCGGCGGCGACCTCCTCGTGCGAAGGCTGGGTGAGGCCGGTCGGGTTCCACGGCTTCCTCTCCTTCACCGCGGCTCAGCGCAGGCTTGTCCTCGCATTGGCCGAAGTCGTCCCCGTTCTGGTCACCCTGACGGTGAGCCCGGATCCGGGAGTCGCGGGGTATGCCGCCGAGGAGGCCGCGTTTCTCCAGGAGGCCGCCCTGGATCGCGCCGCGGCGGGCATCGTGCTGCGCATGCCGCGGCAGGAGTTCTCGTTCGCCTCGCCGGCGATCGCCCACCTCGAGCGCTCCTTCCTGGCCCCGGACCCTGGGCCTCTGCCGGCGGCCGAGGCCGACCTTCGGATCCAAGAGCGGGGCAGACAGCATGAAGGGGTGCGATTCCTTCTTTCAGCCGGGAGAAGGAGCGAAGTGGAGTCGGTGGCGGCGGAGATAGTCGCCCTCCTGCGTGAGGGGACGAAGCCCGACGACATCGCCGTCCTGGTGCGTGAGATCGGCCCTTGGCAGAGAACAGTGCGTGAGGTCTTCGGTCGATTCGGCGTGCCTCATCGCGTGGACGGGCTGACGTCACTCGGTGCTACGGGACTCGGCCAAGCCGTGCTGATGGCGCTCCGGGGTGTCGCGAGCCACGACCTAGACTCCCTCCTGGCGTATCTGCGAACGCCCTATCATCCGGCGACCCTGTCCGCGGTCGATTCTACCGAGGTCTTGTTGCGGAAGAAGGCAGTCGTCTCTGGCCTCCGGGTCACCGAGGAATTCGACCGCCTGCTGCCCGGTGCGCTGGACCTTGCGAGGGCCGCCGTGATCCTGAGAGGAGAGAAGGCTGTGGGCGTCTCCGAGCCGGCGCTCGGCGCTCTCTCCGCGACGATGGTCGCCACGGCCGCCCGACAGCGATCCCTCGGCTCTGCGGCCCTCGACGAAGACGCTCGAGCCCTCGCCGCCCTGATCGGGGCTCTTCGGGAGACCGCCCAGGAGGCGGCCGAAGGGGGAGTCTCGCAGCTGTCGGCCGGTAGCAGGGCCGTGGACGGTGCAGTCGAGGACGGTCCAGTCACCGACGCCGCAGTCGTCGACGCCGCGTCGGGCCGCCTCCCGGTCGTCGGCGGTCCCTCCGAAACTACGGTCTCCGGGACGCCCGTCCCCACCCGATCGTTCGATCTTGCGCTTTCGCTCTTGAGCAGCTTTCCCGTGCCTCTCGGGGTCGGGGACGAGGTCGGGGTCGTCCAAGTGACCAGCGTCAGGCGTGCGC
>DASRMJ010000201.1:0-19910 GCA_035647995.1 Thermoleophilia bacterium
GGGTGACGGGCGGTCCTGCGTCAGCCGGTGGGGTGACGGGCGGTCCCGCGTCAGCGCGCGAGGCGACGGGCGAGCTCGACAAGGATCCTGCGATCCACCGGTCGCAGTCGGTGCGCCAGGTGGGAGAGTTCCCGCACTTCGGTCTGTTCTTCAGTGTCCGCTTCGAGGATGAGTTGCTCGGGTTCGAAGAATGGGTCTTCCTCGTCGAGGGCGGCGTGGTAGAGGAGCCGGCGGGCCGGGACCCCCAGCGCAGACGCGACTGCTTCCACCACGTCGGTGGTGGGGTTCTTGCGGCCCTTCTCGATGTCTCCGAGGTAGCTCTTGGAGATGCCGGACTCGTCGGCGAGGGCTTGGAGCGTGTACTCGCGCTCCATCCTCAGACGGCGGATAGTCATGCCTATGTAGTCTGCGAGTCGTCTCGGCTTCATGTGCTCCCTCGGTGCCGCACCCGCGACGCAGGCGCGGTCGCTGCGCTGCAGTCTATGAGGAAGCACGGCAGAATGCAACGGGGGAGTGGGTTGTGACGCGCGGCCCGCACGTCTATCATGGGGCGCACCTGCCGGCGGTACCCCGCGCGGCTCGCACGACCGAGAACCTCGACTCTGGAATGCCTCATCTACATATGCCCCGAGGCCGCAGGGTCGTCTGACCGCGGAGCCGACGATGGAGCAAGGCAGAGCCGGACGGATACTCTATCTCGACCCCTGGTCCGGGGTGTCGGGGGACATGCTTCTCGGGGCGCTTCTCGACCTCGATAGGGACGGGCGTCTCGAATGGGCTCTGCGCGAGGCGGTCGGAGCGCTCGGACTGCCTGAGGCCGGCGTGGAGGTCGGCAGAGGCACGTCGGGCGGGATCGCGTGCACGAGGGTGGACGTCGCGGTGTCGGGCACCCCTCCGCTGCGCAGTCTCTCCGATCTCCAGAACCTTCTGGAGGAGTCCGGCCTCGCGGAGGCCGTCAAGACCCGCGCCTTTCGAGCACTCGCCCGACTGGCGTCGGTGGAGGCCGGCATCCATGGCGTGACCGTCGAACAGGTTCATCTCCACGAGCTCGGTGCGGTGGACACGGTGGTCGACGTGGTGGGCTGTATCGCGCTTGTGGACGCTTTGCACGTCGATGAGGTGGTGCACGGGCCCGTCCCGTTGGGGACAGGCAGCGTCGTCACGGCCCACGGCCGCCTGCGCGTTCCCGCGCCGGCGACCCTGGCTCTGCTCCAAGGGGTGCCGATCTTCGCCGGCCCGGAGGAGTGCGAGGTGACCACGCCCACGGGGGCCCTGCTTCTGCGGGAACTGGCCGGACGGTGTGGCGCGATGCCTGCGATGATCGTGGAGGCCGTGGGGTACGGCGGAGGGGCCCGCACACTGGAACATGGAGCCAACGTGCTGAGGGCTGTGATCGGGCGGGCGGCGTCGGCCGAGCCGTCCGCCTCGGCGGCGACGGCATCCTCGGGCGAGCCGGCGCGCGGGCGCCGGGCGTCAGAGGCAGGCTTGCCGGAGTTCGTCGTGGAACTGGAGGCGGTCATCGACGACGCCTCGCCGGAGATACTGGCCTACCTGCACCAGGCGCTGCTGTCTGCGGGGGCGCTGGACGCGTGGTGGACGCCCGCGTTCATGAAGAAGGGCCGCCCGGGCTTCGAGCTGACCGTCCTGTGCCGGCCCGTGGACGAGGTTGCGCTTGTGGAGACGATCTTCCGCGAGTCGACGACGTTCGGCGTGAGGCGAAGCGAGCGCTCCCGGCACGTGCTCGATCGCGAATGGGTCCAGGTGGACGTGGATGGCGAGACGGTGCGGGTGAAGGTGGGACGCCTGAACGGACGTGCGGTGACTGTGGCTCCCGAGTTCGAGGACGCGGCGCGCGCGGCGGCCGGACTCGGCACTCCCCTGGCGGACGTGATGGCGACGGCCGCGGCGTCCGCGCGCGCGATTCTCGGGGGCTGACCCCGCCCGTCGCAGCTACCCGGGCATCGCTACAGCTACCCAAGCCATCACTGCGGCTGTGACCATCGCCGCGGCGTCGGGCGGCTCACGCCGGGCCCACCGTCGCCTCGACCGACGCCTGCGCGAGGGGTGTCGGCTCTACGGTGACGCCGCGCTCGATGTTCGACGTTCACATAGTTCCGATGCGGGCCGAACGGTACGAATGGGCCGGTGAACGGCGCGCTGGAGGGTTGCGCGGCACTCTCGCTATTGATTTAGAGCCAGTCGTTACTATAATGGTCCCTCGTACGGTTGACTCCCCCAACCACAGGAGGATCAGGAGGCGTGAAGAGCGACATCCAGATCGCACAGGAAGCTACCCTCAAGCCCATCATTGAGGTAGCGCGAGACCTCGGTCTTGGCCAGGACGACATCGATCTGTACGGCAAGTACAAGGCCAAGATCCATCTCGACGTCTTGGACCGGCTTGCCGACAAGCCGAACGGCAAACTGATCCTCTGCACCGCGATCACCCCGACACCGGCGGGAGAGGGCAAGACCACCACGAACGTAGGTCTGTCTCAGGGGCTGGCCAAGATCGGCAAGAGCGTCGTGACGACGCTTCGTGAGCCCTCGTTGGGCCCCTCGTTCGGCATCAAGGGCGGCGCCGCGGGCGGCGGCTACGCGCAGGTGGTCCCGATGGAGGACATCAACCTCCACTTCACCGGCGACCTGCACGCCATCACGACGGCCCACAACCTTTGTGCCGCCGTTCTCGACAACCACCTGTTCCAGGGCAACGACCTCGACATCGATATCGAGAACATCACCTGGCCGCGCGTGGTCGACCTGAACGACCGTGCTCTGCGGAACGTCACCGTGGGCCAAGAGGGCGAGGGTGTCGAGCGCAAGTCCCGCTTCGACATCACCGTGGCCTCCGAGGTCATGGCCATCCTGTGTTTGGCCACCGACCTCGAGGATCTGAAGGCGCGGCTGGACCGCGTCATCATCGCCTACACCAAGTCGGGCACACCGGTGACCGCCAAGGACATCAAGGTCTCGGGCTCGATGGCCGTCCTATTGAAGGACGCCCTCATGCCCAACCTGGTGCAGACTCTTGAGAACACCCCGGCCATCATCCACGGGGGTCCCTTCGCGAACATCGCTCACGGCTGCAACTCCGTGCAGGCCACGAAGCTCGGCCTGAAGCTGGCCGACTACTGCGTGACCGAAGCTGGTTTCGCCGCCGACCTCGGCGCCGAGAAGTTCTTCGACATCAAGTGCCGCTATGCGGATCTGACTCCCGACGCGGTAGTGCTTGTCGCAACCGTACGCGCGCTCAAGATGCACGGCGGCGTGGCGTTCGCGGACCTGAAGACTGAGAACTTGGCCGCTCTGGAGAAGGGACTCGAGAATCTTCAGAAGCATGTGGAGAACATGCAACTCTACGGCGTGCCCGTGGTCGTTGCCATCAACCGCTTCCCCGACGACAGCGATGGCGAACTGAAGCTCCTGGACGAGAAGGTCAAGGCCATGGGCTCCAAGGTGGTTCTCTCCGAGGTGTGGGCCAAGGGTGGCGACGGCGGCGTCGAGTTGGCCGAAGAGATCGTGCGCATGTGCGAGGACGAGAAGCCCGACTTCAAGTTCCTCTATTCTCTGGATCTCAGCATCAAGGAGAAGATCGAGGCGATCGCGACCAAGATCTACGGCGCCGACGGCGTTGACTACGCCCCCGAGGTGGAAGAGGCCCTCGAACTTATCACCAGGAACGGCTATTCGGGTCTGCCGATCTGCATGGCGAAGACCCAAGCCTCCCTGTCCGACGACAAGACCGTCGTAGGCCGTCCCAGAGGGTGGAGGCTCACGGTCCGTGAGGCTCGGCTGTCGGCCGGCGCGGGCTTCATCGTGCCTGTCTGTGGTAAAATGATGACCATGCCGGGCCTTCCCAAGAGGCCCGCGGCGGAGAGCATCGATCTCGTCGACGGCAAGATCGTCGGTCTCTTCTAGGAGTCGCCTCATCCCACGCTTTAGTCGCATGGATAGCGCATGACTGAACGCTATACGCTCACCTTCCAACCGGGTGATGTAGTGGTCGCCGATGTGCCGCGCGGAGAATCCGTTCTCCGCGCGGCCATGCAGGCGGACCTCCACATAAACGCCTCGTGTGGAGGGTCGGGCTCATGCGGCAAGTGCCGCATCCAGATCATCGCCGGCGAGGTCGAGAGCGAGCGTTCCTCCAAGCTCGATGACGACGAATGGGCCGAGGGCATCCGCCTCGCCTGCCGCACGCGAGTGCTGTCCGACGTCGAGATCTTCATCCCCGAGACGTCGAGGATGGGCAACGCGGCTGTGCTGGAGCGAGAACTCCGCGGGGAGCGCAAAGGGAGGCTTCTGAATCCCGCCGAGCTGGAGTCGCTCGTCACCGGGTGGACTCTCGACCCGGTGGTCAAGAAGCTCTGCATGCAGATGACTCCGCCCTCGGAGGGCGATAATCTCAACGATCTGGCCCGATTCAAGAAGGCGCTCAAAGACAACTTCGGCCTGGCCAAGGTGTCGGTGGACTCCGTCTGGATCAGGAACATGCCCCACGTTCTGCGCGAGCACGACTGGCAGGTCACGGCCACGGTGGTCGACACGTCGTACGGCTACAAGGTCATCGAGTTGGAGTCGGGGTCTTATTGCGACCGCGACTTCTCAGTGGTGATGGACATCGGCACCACCACGGTGTGGGGGCAACTCCTCGATCTGAACCAGGGCACGACGCTGGCACAGGCCTCCCGCTACAACAAGCAGATCAGCTACGGCGACGACGTCATCAGTCGCATCGTCTTCTCTCAGAAGCCGAACGGTAGGGAGACTCTGCAGCAGGCCATCGTCGACACGATCAACGAGATCGTCGATGAGCTTGTGCAGAAGAGCGGCGTGGAGCGCGAGCAGATCACGCACATGGTCGCCGCGGGGAACACCACCATGACCTGCATGTTGGTGGGTATCGACCCGAAGTACCTGCGCATGGCTCCATACGTTCCGCCCGCCGATTTCATTCCGCCGGTGCGCGCCGTGAACTTGGGTGCGGGCATCAAGGTGGGCCGTCACGTTCACGTGCACACCTTCCCAAGTGTGGCCAGCTACATCGGCGGCGACATCGTCTCGGGCATCGTGGGCTCCGGCATCTTCGATTCGGAGCAGATCACCCTCTACATCGACATCGGGACCAACGGCGAAGTGGTCATCGGCAACCGCGAGTGGCTCATCGCCACATCCTGTTCTGCCGGCCCTGCGTTTGAGGGTGGAGGCATCAAGCACGGGATGCGGGCCACCGACGCCGCTATCGAGACGGTGAGGATCGATGGCGTTACCTACGAGCCAACCCTGCTCACCATCGGCGACACCAAGCCCATCGGCATCTGCGGTTCGGGCATCATCGACGCCGTGGCGGAGCTTCTCCGAGCCGGGGTGCTCTCTCAGAACGGCAAGTTCGACATGTCGCTGCCGAGCCCCAGGCTGCGTGAGACCGAGGGCGCCAACGAGTTCGTGCTCGTGGAGGCCGAGTTCTCGGGCACCGGCGACGACATCGTCATCACCGAAGCCGACGTCGACAACCTAGTGCGCGCCAAGGCCGCCATCTTCGCAGGCATCATGACGCTGCTCGAGAGCGTGGCGCTCGATTGGGCCGACCTGGAACAGATCTACGTGGCGGGCGGCTTCGGCAAGCATCTGCGCATCGAGCAGGCGCAGGCCATCGGCCTGTTCCCCGAGGTGGACATGGACAAGTTCACCTTCGTGGGCAACGGTTCGCTGTTGGGTGCGCGCTTGGTGTCTTTCTCGAAGGACATGCTCAAGGCTGCCGAGCAGGTGGCCCGCATGATGACCAACGTGGATATGTCCGACAACCAGATGTTCATGGATCGCTACGTGGCGGCCATGTTCCTCCCGCACACCGACATGACGTACTTCCCCGAGATGGAAGCGACTCTTGCCGCGCGGGCAGGGAGGGGTCGCTGATGGCTGCGACCAAGACGGTGGCCGTGGCCGGCAAGGGCGGCACCGGCAAGACCACCCTGGCGGGCCTGATGATCCGGGAGATGGTCGCCCGCGGCATCTCGCCGGTACTGGCGGTCGATGCCGATCCCAACGCGAACCTCGGCGAGATCCTCGGGACCAAGGCGGCGGTCACGGTGGGCGGCCTCAGGGAGCAGGCTTTCGTGGGCGCTCGTGAGATCCCAACGGGGTGGTCCAAGCAGAGCTGGATCGAGTACAAGATGCACGAGGCGATCGAAGAGGCCCACGGCTACGACCTCCTGGTGATGGGTCGCCCGGAAGGCCCCGGCTGTTACTGCTATGCCAACAACCTTCTGCGCGAGTACATCAAGACGCTCGCGAACGAGTACGCGTGGGTGATCATGGACAACGAGGGCGGCCTGGAGCACCTCAGTAGGCATACCACCAGGGATGTCGACGTTATGTTCATAGCCACCGACGCCTCCGTGCGCGGCGCCCGCACGGTCGAGAGGATCTCGGAGTTGGCGGACGAGATGGGCTTGGTCATTGCGCAACGTTACGTGGTGATCAGCCGAGCTCCCGAGGGGCTGCCGGTAGAACGGCTCATGGAGCACACTTCGGTGCCGCTCGGCGGCGTCATACCCGACGACCCGGCTCTGTTCGAGAACGATCTGGCCGGCGGTAGCGTGTTCGACTTGCCCGATGATGCAGTCAGCCTGGGTGCGGTGCGCGGGTTGATGGATCGGTATCTCGACATCTGACGGGCCGCTGGAGAGCGGCCCTTGTTGTGCGTGGGGCTGAGAGGATCGTTCAGACGAAGGAGTGAAGGGAGGCGGGCTGGTGGCAAAGGGCTACATCGATGGTAGCATCCGCGAGTTCCTCGACAAGCTGGGGACATCGAGCCCGGAGCCGGGCGGCGGTAGCGTGGCGGCCCTCGCGGCGGCTCTAGGCGCGGGTCTGGTGAGCATGGTCGCGAGTCTGACGCTTGGCAAAGAGAAGTACTCCGGCGTGCAGGACGACATCAAGGTATTGTTGGGGCGGTCGGAGGCCGTGAGGGAAGCCCTGCAGGACTTGGTGCAGCAGGACACGGTGGTATATGGGGCGGTCTCGACGGCCATGAAGCTCCCGCGGGATACGGAGGAGCAGAGGGCCGCTCGTGACCGACTGATGCAGGCTGCGCTGGTCGAGGCCGCCAAGGTGCCCCTGGCGATAGCCGAGCAGGCGCTGGCCGTGGCCCAGTTGAGCCTGACGGCGGGCGAGATCGGCAACGTGAACGCGGTGAGCGACGCGGGTGTGGCGGTGCTTCTGGCCGACGCGGCCGCGCAGAGCGCGGCGCTGAACGTGAAGATCAACATCGGATGGATCCAGGACCGGGCGTTCAACGAGGGCAGCTGGTCACGGGTGCAGGAGATCCTGAGCGAGACGGCCGTGCTGCGCGCGTCCGTCATGGGGTTGACCTACGAGAAGCTGGGTTGAATCCTGCCGGGCGCTGACGCGGCCCGTGGCTCGACAACTACGAACTGGAGGATAGCGGATGGGAGCGAAGGTAATAGACGGAAAGGCTATCGCGGCTGAGATCCGTGAAGAGTTGGTGCGCGAGCTCGAGGAGCTCAAGTCGCAGGGCATCGAGCCCGGCATCGCCACTCTTCTCGTGGGCGACAACTTCGGGGCGAAGATGTATCGCGGAGCCGTCGAGAAGTTCTGCGCCGAGATGGGCTTCGCCTATCGCGAGGAGACCCACTCCGCCGACATCAGCGAGGAAGAAGTCATCCGAATCGTGGAGTCCTTGAACGCCGACCCCTCGGTGTCTGGGATACTCCCGCTGCGGCCCTTCCCGGAGCACATCTCCGATTCCGCGGTGATCAACTCGATCAGCGTGAACAAGGACATCGACTGCTTTCATCCCTTCAACATGGGCAAGCTGGCCGTGGGTGAGCCGACCTTCCCGCCGGCCACTCCCTCAGCGTGCATCGAGCTGTTGGAGCGGTATATGAAGAGCGAAGGCATCGACCCCAAGGACGGTTTCGAAGGGGCCGAGATCTGCGTGGTCGGACACTCCAACATCGTGGGCAAGCCGGTTGGCTTCCTGGCCCTCAACCGGAACGCCTCCACCAGCGTCGTGCACGTGTTCACCTCCATGAAGGGCAACTTGGAGAAGCACACCACCGCGGCCGACTACCTCATCGTGGCTGCCGGATTCCCCAACCTTATCAATGCCGCGCAGGTCAAAGAGGGCGCGGTTGTCATAGATGTGGGCATCAACCGGGTCATCGTCTGCCCGGTCTGCGGCGCCTACAACCGGTCCAAGAAGGACGCGTGCAAGAAGTGTGCGGCCGACTTGGCCGAAGCAGAGACGAGGACCGTCGGTGACGTCAACTTCGATGAGGTCGTCGAGAAGGCGAAGGCCATCACCCCCGTCCCGGGCGGCGTGGGGTCGGTCACCAACATGATGCTGGCGAAAAACACACTGCGCGCCGCGCGGCTCACCGCCGGCGCCTGAGGTTCCGCGGAATGGGCTGCGGGACCGATCGAAGAAAGGAGTGATGGACTTGGCTTTTCAAGCTCCTAACGAGTCGTACAAGGGAGCCATCCGCGAGGCTGACATCGCGGGAGTGACCGTCGGCGGAGAGACGGCCTTCCCGTTCCACGCGTTCGAGGGGGAGATGCCCAACACGCCGAAGCTGGCCTTCGAGGTGTGGGACATCGCCCCCGACGATTGGTCGTCTACGCTTAACGACGTGTACGGTGACGTGTTCACCGACCCCGTCGCGTGGGCGAAGAAGGCGGTCGACGAATTCGGCGCCGACATGATTTACCTGCGTCTTCGCAGCACCGACCCCAACGGCGCCGCGCGCGACGCGGCCGAGGCCGCCGCAGCAGCGAAGGCCGTCGTCGAAGGCGTCAGCGTACCCGTGATCGTCGTTGGTTCCGGCGATGCCGAGCGGGATCCCGAGGTATTGAAGACCGTGGCGGCGGCGCTCGCTGATCACAAGGTGGTCATCGGGAACGCGGAGGAAGACAACTACCGTTCTGTCGGGGCCGCCGCCATGGGCTATCAGCACGCGGTAGTGGCGTTCAGCCCGATGGACGTGAACCTGGCGAAGCAGTTGAACGTGCTGCTGGCTCAGCTGGGTGTCGATGACGGGGCGATCCTTATGGATCCCACCACGGGCGCTCTTGGCTATGGTCTCGAGTATGCCTACACGGTCTTCGAGCGCGACCGCCTGGCGGCGTTGGCGCAGAACGACCCGAAGATGCAGATGCCCATTATTGCCACAGTCGGTCAGGAGGCCTGGAAGGCCAAAGAGACCAAAGTGGGCGAGAACGAACTGCCCGGTACGGGCGACATGGTCACCCGTGGGCTGATGTGGGAGTCGCTCACCAGCGTCGCACTCTTGCTGGCTGGGGCGAACATCGTCGTCCTACGCCATCCCGAGTCTGCCGCTCTTATCCGCAAGGCTGTCGCCAGCCTCAAGGGCGAGTAGTAGAAAGGAGCCATCGACGATCATGACTGACGAGAAGAAGAAAAGGGGCGGGGACTACGCGAAGTCCATCGACCCCGCGGCTCTGGAGATGCTCCAGATTGCCGATGAGAAGGGCATCTCCACGATGTTCTCTCGGGTCGACGAAGTGTCGGCCTGTCCTATCGGAGCTGAAGGCGCCTGCTGCAAGATCTGCTTCATGGGTCCCTGCCGCTTCGTCGGCAAGGACAAAGAAGAGAAGCACGGGGTGTGTGGAGCCAGCCTTGCCACAGTCGCCGCGCGGAACTACATCCGCTCGTGTGCCGGCGGGGCGTCTGCTCACGCCGACCACGGCCGTACCATCGCCGAGACCCTCCTCGCGGTGGGCAAGGGCGAAGCCGCCGACTATCGGGTGAAAGACCCGATTAAGCTGCGCACGGTTGCCGGCTACTTCGACATCGATGTCGAGGGTAAGGACGACAACCAGTTGGCCGTGGAGGTCGCAACGGCGGCCCTCAACGACTGGAGCAAGCACAACGAGTACCAGACTTACGTCAAGCGCGCTCCCAAGAAGCGCCAGGAACTGTGGGCGAAGCTGGGAGTGACGCCACGCGGGTTCGATCGCGAGGTGGTCGATTCCATGCACCGCACCCACGCGGGCGGCGATCAGGACGCGCCGCACATCATGGATCAAGCTATTCGCATGTGTCTCGCCAGCGGTTGGGGCGGCTCCATGCTTGCCACCGACCTCTCGGATATCCTGTGGGGTACTCCGAAACCCGTGACGAGCGAAGCCAACCTCGGCGTGCTCAATATCGAGGACGTCAACATCATCATCCACGGTCACGAGCCTGTGCTTTCGGAGATGATCGTGGACGCTTCGCAAGACCCGGAGATGATCGAGTACGCCAAGAGCAAAGGCGCGGCGGGCATCACCCTGGCCGGCATCTGCTGCACGGCGAACGAGATCTGGATGCGCCGCGGCGTCCCGCCGGCGGGCAACTCCCTCCACCAAGAACTGGCACTCCTCACGGGCGCCGTGGAGCTCATGGTCACCGACATCCAGTGTGTGTTCCAGGGCATAGTGGGCGTGGCGAAGAACTTCCACACGCACGTGGTGACCACCTCGCAGAAGGCTCACATCGAGGGCGCCATGCGCGTCGAGTTCCACGAGGATCGCGCGCTCGAGATCGCCAAGGACATCGTGCGCATGGCGATCGACAACTTCCAGAACCGCGACGCGGCCAAGGTGCACATCCCGAACATCAAGAGCCCCGTCGTGGCCGGATTCTCCCACGAGTACATCCGGTACATGCTGGGCGGCAAGTTCCGCGGGAGCTTCCAGCCACTCAACGACAACATCATCAACGGCAAGATCCAAGGCGCCGTGGCGATCGTGGGCTGTAACAACCCGCGCTCCACCCAAGACGCCGGCATCATCAACCTGGTCAAGAACTTCATCGAGAACGACGTTCTCGTGCTCGTGACCGGTTGCGCGGCGCACGCGGCCGGCAAGCACGGCTACCTGACGCCTGAGATGTTCGCCAACGCCGGCCCCGGACTCTCCGAAGTGTGCGAGACCACCGGGATGCCGCCTGTCCTCCACGTGGGCAGTTGCGTCGACAACAGCCGCATCCTCACGATCTTGGCGGATATCGTCGAGACGGGTGGGTTGGGCGACGACATCGACCAGATCCCAGCCGTGGGCATCTCGCCTGAGTACTACTGCGAGAAGGCTTTGGAGATCGCCACCTACTGTGTGGGCAGCGGAGCGTACGTCATCTTCGGCGGCGTAGAGTCTCCGGTGCGTGCCTCCGGGGTGGTCACCGACATCCACACCTCCGGGTGGGAGAAGCAGTTCGGTGGCAAGCTGGAGTTCATCTCCGACTGGGAGGGGATCTTCGAGGCCGCTATGGACCACATCCGCAAGAAGCGCGAAGCCCTCGGCATCCACGAGGAGCATGAACGCGTGCTGTTCGACATGGCCGATCGGCGGGGGTAGCGTAGATGACCACTATGATTCAGAAAAGAAAACCTGAAGGCATCCGCGAGATCGTCGCGGGTGGAGTGGCCCGCGGGTCGCGCGCCTACTTCGATCTGGCGAAGAGCCGCTTCGAAGAGGCGGCGGCGGGCATGGACACCGGGCAGAAGCGGGAGTTCTTCCCGAATACCGGCTACTTCCTGCCTGTGATCTACGCGATCACCGGCCACAAGGTTGAGTGCCTCGACGACATGCGTTGGGTGCTCGACGAGGCCGAACGTCTCTTGCCGCCGGTGCCCTCGAACAACCTGTGGCTGCCGTATCTCGGTGAGACCCTCGACGGTGGCATGGCCTCGCTGTGGTTGGCCGAGATCATCGAGGCACTGAAGTACGTCGGCGCCGGCCCGGCCCCGGTCGACGGCATCTGGCTGGGGGCTGCGGACGACGTCATCATGCGCGCTCGCGGTGTGGAGTTCGTAGACGGTTCCGCGCCGGGTTTTGCGGCGGTGACGGGAGCAGCCGTCGATGTCGAGACGGCCGTGGCACTGGCCCGTGAGATGCAGCAGAAGTCGCTGTACGTCTTCATGGCCGGTGAGTCCCGCGGCACCACCTTCGCCGAGCAGTTGGCGGAGGGCGGATTGGATATGGCTTGGGAGACGCGCCTGGTGCCGTTCGGACCCGAGATCTACAGCCACATCTACTCGGTCGGTTTCGCCACTCGGGCTGCTATGGCCTTCGGCGGCGTCAAGCCGGGCGACTTCAAGAACATCCTCAAGTACAACAAGGATCGCGTCTTCGCCTTCGTAATGGCGCTCGGCGAGGTCGACGATCTGAAGTACGCTGCGGCAGCGGGTGCCATCAACTACGGGTTCCCGACGATCGCCGAGACCGATATCCCGGAGATCCTGCCGACGGGTGTGACCACCTATGAGCACGTGGTCTCCAACATTCCCACCAGCGAGATCGTCGCCAAGTCGATCGAGGTGCGCGGGCTGAAGATCGTGATCACCGAAGTGCCGGTGCCCGTGGCTTACGGCCCCGCCTTCGAGGGAGAGCGCATCCGCAAGGAGGATCTCTACGTGGAGCTCGCCGGGCCGAAGGCTCCGGGCGCCGAGTTCACCGTGATCGCCGACAACGTGGAAGACGGCAAGGTGACCCTGGTCGGTCCCGATGTGGACCAGATCGAAGTGGGCACCACCATCCCCTACGCGGTGCTCATCGAAGTCTCTGGACGCAAGATGCAGAAGGACTTCGAGCCGATCCTGGAACGTCAGCTTCACCACTTCCTGAACGAAGCCGAAGGCTTCCTGCATGTGGGCCAGAGGGACATCATCTGGGAGCGCATCAGCAAGAAGGCTGTCGCTGCCGGCTTCAAGTTCGAGCACGTGGGCAAGATCATCCACGCCCGCTATCACGCGGACTTCGGCGGCATCATGGACAAGGTGCAGATCACCATCTACACGCAGGAACCAGAGGTGTCGGAGCTGGTGGCCCGTGCTCAGAGCGCATACCACGAGCGCGACGAACGCATCGGCGCACTCGTGGATGAGTCGGTGGAGACGTTCTACAGCTGTTCTCTCTGCCAGAGCTTCGCTCCCGACCACATCTGCGTGATCACCCCGGAGCGCCCGGGCCTCTGCGGCGCTTACAACTGGCTCGACGGCAAGGCCGCCTTCGAGATCAGCCCCACCGGGCCGAACCAGCCTATCGCCAAGGGCGTGGCTGTGGATGAGGTCAAGGGTCAGTGGGTCGGGGTCAACGAGTTCGTGTACCAAGCCTCGCACAACGCCGTGGAGCGCTTCAACGCGTACTCCATGATGGAAGACCCGATGACTTCGTGCGGCTGCTTCGAAGCCATCAGCGTGCTTCTGCCGATGTGCAACGGCGTCATGGCGGTCGACCGTGACCACACGGGTATGACTCCCTGCGGGATGAAGTTCTCAACCCTCGCCGGTTCGGTGGGCGGCGGTGCGCAGACCCCCGGGTTCGTGGGCCACTCCAAGTTCTACATGGGCTCCTCGAAGTACATCAGCGGCGACGGTGGTGTGGCTCGGGTGGTCTGGATGCCCAAGAAGCTGAAAGAGGAACTCAAGGACGCCATTACGGCCAGTGCCGACAAGGCGGGCTATCCCGGCCTCTACGAGAAGATCGCGACCGAGGAGAACGGCACCGAGGAGGAGGAGGTCATGACCTACCTCGCCGAGGTCGGACACCCGGCGCTGGAAATGGACCCGATGTTCTAGGAGAGGGATGACGACCGGGCGCACTATGGCGCCCGGTCCACCCCCCCTGAACGTTGGGGGGAGCGTCCATGACTAGAGGAGTGAAAGGAGTGACACGTTGGCTCTGAGCGGGCTTCAGATATTCAAACTGCTCCCGAAGACCAACTGCAAGGACTGTGGTTTCCCCACCTGTATGGCGTTCGCCATGCAGCTGGCATCGGGGAAAGCCGAGCTCTCGCAGTGCCCCCACGTCTCCGCGGAAGCGGCGGCCGAGTTGGGCGAGGCCGCCGCGCCTCCGGTGCGCAAGGTGACGATCGGCACCGGGGACTTCGCGGTCGTTGTGGGCGAAGAGACGGTCCTGTACCGTCATGAGAAGCGTTTCGAGCATCCGCCTGGAATCGCCATACTGGTGGACGACTCGGTCGATGACGCTGAGTTCCAGGTTCGTCTGGACACCTTCAAAGGGCAGGTCTTCGAGCGCGTCGGCCAACTGCTCCGCGCGAAGTTGTTCGCCATCGAGTCGGCTGACGCCGGCAGGTTGGCGGCGCGGGTGAAGAAGGCGTCGGACGAGACCGGTGCCGGCATCGTCGTCATGAGTGACGACCCGGCGGCCCTCAAGGCTGCCGCCGAACCCATCAAAGACCGGAAGCCGCTCCTGTATGCGGCCACGACCGCCACTTTCGACGCGGTCTCGGCTGCTGCGAAGGAGTTGGGCGTGCCCTTCGCCATCAAGGCGGCGACGTTGGACGAGTTGGCCGAGATGGGCGAGAAGTGTGTCGCGGCGGACCTCAAAGAGGTCGTTCTCGATCCGATGTCGGCCAATCTGCAGGACGCCCTGCGCGATCAGACCTACATCAGGCGGGCGGCGATCAAGAAGAAGTTCCGTGCTCTGGGCTTCCCCACGATCGCCTTCCCGTGCAGGATGACCGACGAACCGCTGTTGAAGACCGTGTACGCAGGGGTCTTCGTAGCCAAGTATGCCGGGATCATTGTTATCGATACGGTCGACCCGGCCCAGATCATGCCGCTGCTGATCTTGGCCCAGAACATCTACACCGACCCGCAACGGCCGATGCAGATGGACCAAGGGATCTACCCGATCAACGATCCGTCACCCGACAGCCCGTTGCTGATTACCACTAACTTCTCGCTCACCTACTTCACCCTCGCAGGCGAGGTGGAGGCGAGCAAGGTGCCCACGTGGCTCTTGGTGATGGACACGGAAGGTCAGTCGGTGCTCACGTCGTGGGCCGCCGGCAAGTTCGTGGCCGACGCCATCGCCGTGTTCGTGAAGAAGAGCGGCATCGCTGAGAAGGTCAACCATCGCAAGATCGTCATCCCGGGATACGTCGCGCAGATCAGCGGCGAACTGGAAGAGGAACTGGGCGACTGGGAAGTCGTCGTGGGCGTGCGCGAAGCCGCCGACGTTCCGCGCTATCTGCGCGGGCTGTAGTCCGACATCGAAAGGTGCTCGGCCGGTCCGCGTGGACCGGCCGGGACGTAGTGGGAGGCGGGCGGCCGTCGGGGCCGCCCGCCCGGGAACGGAGGTCGAGCAGTTGATCATCAGCACGCAGAAGCCCTTCGAGGAGATCCTCGAGAGTCTCAAGGGCGAGAACTCGGTCTACATCGTTGGTTGCGGAGAATGCGCCACGATGACGCAGAGCGGCGGCGAGCCTGAAGTCGCCGACATGAAGGCCCGGCTGGAGGAAGCGGGCAAGAAGGTCGTAGCCACCGATGTGGCTCACGCCGCCTGTCACGAACTTGATATGAAGCGCATTTTCCGTCAGAACAAGGAAGCTGCCACGGCTGCGGATGCCTTCCTGGTCCTCGCCTGCGGCGCGGGCGTCCAGTCCGTGCGCGAAGGCACGACGAAGCACGTGACCCCCGGGGCTAACTCACTCTTCGTGGGCAACGTGAAGCGCCAGATGGCCTTCGAGGAGAAGTGCTCGTTGTGCGGGGAGTGCGTCCTCGACGAGTACGGCGCCATCTGCCCCGTCACCCGCTGTGCCAAGGGCATCCTGAACGGCCCCTGCGGCGGCACCAACAACGGCAAGTGCGAAGTCGACTCCAACAAGGACTGTGCCTGGGTCCTCATCTACAACCAGATGAAGAGCGAGGACAAACTCGCATCGTTCATGACCATCCACGGTCCCAAGCGCTGGAACGCCATCGAGCGTCCGGGTCGGCTCGATGCCAGGGCCGCTGGCGAAGAGAAAGGGGCTGCGTGATCATGAGCAAGTATCGCGAAGCTTGTGAGAGCGGCAGGTTCGTGGTCTCCGGAGAGATCGGCCCGCCGAAGGGCACGTCCGTCGACACCATGCTGCACCACATCGAGTTGTTGAAGGACCTCGTCGACGGTCTGAATGTCACCGACAACCAGAGCGCTGTCATGCGCCTGGGCTCCATGGCGGTGTCGCACGAGATCGTCAGTCGCGGCGGCGACGCCATCTACCAGATGACCTGTCGCGATCGCAACCGCCTGGCTCTGCAGAACGACCTTCTCTCCGCGCACTTCCTCGGTCTGCGCAACGTGCTGGCTCTCACCGGCGACCACGTCAGCGTCGGGGATCACAAGGACGCCAAGGAAGTCTACGACTTCGAGTCGGTGCAGCTGATCCAGTGCATCAAGCGCATGAACGAGGGCTTCGACTGGGCAGGCAACGAGTTGGAAGGCGGCACTGACTTCTACATCGGCGCTGTGGTCACCCCCGAGTCCGATCCCATCGAGCCTCAGAAGCTCAAGTTCGAGAAGAAGATCGAGGCGGGGGCCCAGTTCTTCCAGACCCAGGCCGTCTACGACATGGACAACTTCCGGCGCTTCATGGAGTACGCGCGGGGAGTCACCGAGGGCAAGGACGTCAAGATGATGGCCGGGCTGGTAGTGCTCACCAGCGTGGGCATGGCCAAGTACATGAACAAGTTCGTCCCCGGCGTGTTCGTGCCCGACGATCTCCTGGAGGAGATGGCTTCGGTGCCCAAAGAAGAAGCCGTGAAGAAGGGTATGGAGATCTGCGCGCGGCATATCCGGTTCTGCATCGACAACGATGTCTGCGATGGCGTGCACGTCATGGCCATCGGCAAAGAGGAGATCGTTCCCGAGATCCTCCAGATGGCGGGTCTGCTGAAGTAGTCAAGGGTGACGCACGGGGACGCGGCAGACGCCGCGCCCCCGACCGATCGAGGTGGAGGGAGACCGACAGTGGCGGAAGCGACAAGGATCGTGATCATCGGCGGCGGGCCTGGAGGGTATGTGGCAGCCATCCGCGCTGCCCAGCGCGGCGCCGACGTGACCGTGGTCGAGAAGGACTTGCTCGGCGGCACGTGTCTGAACCGGGGGTGCATTCCGACGAAGGCCCTGCTCGGGAGCATCGAGGCCCTGCACAAGGCACGCTCCGGCGGGGAGTTCGGGTTCGGTGTCACGGGCGAGATAGTGCCAGATTTCACGCGCATGATGGAACGCAAAAGCGAGATCTCGAAGACCCTGCGCGACGGGATCCACGGCCTTTTCAAGAAGAGCAAGGTCAAATTGGTGCAGGGCGAAGGGCGCATCGTCGGCCCCGGCAAGGTGGAAGCCGCGACGGCCGAGGGCGTCGTGACGCTCGAGGCCGACAAGATCATCATAGCCACCGGCTCCGAGCCTGCTCGACTGCCGTTCTTCGATTTCGACCAGCCCACCGTGCTTACGTCTACGGGAGCCCTCGAACTGACGAAGATACCCAAGACCCTGCTCATCATCGGGGCCGGTGTCATCGGGTGCGAGTTCGCGACCGTGTTCTCGGAATTGGGCACGAAGATCACCATCGTCGAGATGATGCCGCAGATGCTGCCGCTCGAAGACAAGCGCCTGGCGAAGCAGTTCCAGGGAATCTTCAAGAAGAGAGGCATCGAGGTCCTGCTCAAGACGAAGGTGGATGGCATCGCGGAGTACGCGGACGATCACATCACCGCCAACATCGAGGGCGGCGAGCAGATCACGGCCGAGAAGATGCTGGTCTCGATCGGCCGCCAGCCGAACAGCGCCGGCCTCGGTCTGGAGACCGTCGGCGTCGAGACCGACGCGCGCGGCTACATCGTGGTGAACGACAAGCTGGAGACGACCGCACCTGACGTGTACGCCATCGGCGACGTCAATGGCGGCATCCTCCTGGCGCACGTCGCCTCCTACGAGGGCCTCGTGGCGGTGGAGAACTGCCTTGGCGGCAACCAGGAGCGAGACCTTAAGGTCGTGCCGTCGTGCATCTACACGATGCCCGAGATCGCCAGCGTCGGCCTCACCGAAGACCAAGCGCGCGACGCCGGCTTCGAGCCGATCAGCGGCACCTTCCGGCTTGGCGCCGCCGGCAAGGCGCTGGCCATCGGTGAAGCTCAAGGCTACATCCAGATCATTGCCGATCAGGCGACCGACAAGGTGCTCGGCGCCAACATGATGGGTCCGCACGTAACCGACCTGATCCACGAGATCGCGGTCGCTGTCAGGAACGGCCTCACCGTGAGGGACATCGGCGACACCATCCATGCTCACCCTACGATCGGGGAGGCGTTGATGGAAGCCGCGCACGACGTGCACGGAGAATCGGTTCACGTAGCGAGTTGAAGCGCCTGTCGAGGACGGAGGCGCCGGCCGAGGCGACAACGGTATGGAGAACGACCGACAAGTGACGACGGGCGTAGCTGAGCATCTTGGGCGGAAGCCGGAGTGGCTGAAGAAGCCGCTCCCGAAGGCTGCCGCCGTGCATGGGGTAGAAGGGCTGCTCCGTCGATCGAGTCTTCACACGGTGTGTGAGAGCGCGAAGTGCCCGAACAAGGGTGAGTGTTTCGAGCGAGGCACGGCTACCTTCCTCATCATGGGCAACGCGTGCACCAGGGACTGCCGCTTCTGCAGTGTCCCAAGCGGGCGTCCGGAGCTTCTCGACGCGAGCGAACCGCAACACGTGGCCGATGCGGCCGAGACGATGGGGTTGAGTCACGTGGTGATCACCTCGGTGACCCGCGATGACCTCGCCGATGGCGGGGCCGCACATTTCGCCGCGACTATCGAGGCGGTGCGTGGGCGTCTGCCGGGCGCGACGATCGAGGTGCTCGTGCCCGATTTCCAGGAGGACGCCGCATCGCTTGACGTCGTCCTTGGTGCTCGTCCCGACGTGTTCAACCACAACGTCGAGACGGTCCCTCGGCTGTACGCCCGAGTGCGTCCGCAGGCCGACTACCGGCGCTCGTTGCGAGTCCTGGCCTACGCGGCCGCCAAGGGGACCGGAGTGGTGAAGACCGGGATCATGGTGGGACTTGGGGAGAGCGTCGAAGAGGTCGGGACTTTTCTGCAAGATGCGGTGGCCGCCGGTGTCTCGGTGGTCACCATCGGCCAGTACCTGCGCCCGAGCCGAGATCACCTGCCGGTGACCGAGTACGTGGCGCCCGCAGTGTTCGACGGGTATCGCCTTGCCGGGGAGGCGCTGGGGCTGGTTGTCGAGGCGGCGCCGTTCGTCCGCAGTTCGTACAAGGCTGAAGAAGGTTTGCGCCGCGTGAGTGGCGAGAGAGTCAGAGAATCAAGGGAGGATACGTGCTAGTAATCGCTGAGAACATCAACGTCATGGTCACGCGCATCGGCAACGCCATGAAGGAGGGGGACAAGGCTCCCATCCAGGATCTGGCGCGCAGGGTGGTGGAAGCCGGTGCGGACGTCATCGACATCAACCTCGGCCCCGCCCGCAAAAACGGCGACAAGATGATGGAGTTCGTGGTCGAGACCGTGGCGGAGGTCACGAGACTGCCCTTCTGTCTCGACACCACCAACCACGTTGCGATGGAAGCCGGCATCGTGAAGTGTCTGGAGCTCGGCCTGCCGCATCCCATCGTGAACTCCTTCTCGGCCCAGCCCGACAAGATGGCGAACATCCTTCCGCTCGCGGCGAAGTACGACTGCGAGATCATCGGACTGACCATGGGTGCGGCCATCCCCATCGACGCTAACGAGCGCGTGGCCCTGGCCTACGAACTGGTGATGGCCGCCAACGAGCAGGGTATCTCCAACGAAAGGATCTTCATCGACCCCATCATCCTTCCCGTGGGGGTAGACGTAGGCCAGCAGCACGCCGTCGCGGTGCAGGAAGTATTGAAGATGCTGCCCGAGATGTTCGATCCCATGGTGAAGACCACGTGCGGTCTCTCCAACATCTCCAACGGGGCGCCCGACACAATGCGTCCCGCGATCAACAACGTGTTCGTGGCTATGCTGGCGGCCGTCGGCATGACCTCCGCCATCGTCGACGTTCTCGACAAAGAGATGATGCGCTCGATCAGGCTGATCAAAGCCCTTACCAACCAGTCCTTGTA
>DASRMJ010000202.1:0-5162 GCA_035647995.1 Thermoleophilia bacterium
GTCCGGCAAAGAGAGGCGCCAGACAACTTCGTGGAGTGGAGTGCGCTCACCTCGAGTGCGCCTTACTTCCCTATGCAGAAGCGTCGGAATATCTCATCTATGAGGTCGGGGACGAGCTCGTCCCCGGTGATGCGGCCCAAAGCAAGGATCGCCACGCGCACGTCTTCAGCAATCAACTCCTCGGCAAGGCCGCGGCGGATAGCCCTGAGAGTCGCGTCGATGGCCGTCGCTGAATCTTCCACGAGGGATCTCTGCCGCTCCGTAGCCAAGATGGGCTCGTCCAGTTCGATGCCCCCCTCTCCGACCACGACCTGCTCGATCAGAGCTCGCAGCGCATCCATCCCCTCGCCTGTCAGCGCGGAGACCGCCAACATCTGGCGGTGTTCCGTCAGCCCGCCGTCCGGCTCGACCACCCCATCCAGCATAGATGCCAGATACTCCGGCCAGCCGCTCTCCGCGGCAGGGGGCGCGGCGACCTTGTCCCGTTTGTTCCCAACGATGATCGTCCTACGCGGGTCCAGCCTTCCGACCATCTCGGCGTCCTCAGGTTGGATCGGGGCCGACAGGTCCAGGATCGCAAGAACCAGGTCGGCTTCGCGCATGGCCTCGTGGGAACGCTCGATCCCCAGGCGCTCCAGTACGTCCTTGCTCGGCCGAAGCCCCGCCGTGTCGATGAGATGCAGTGGGATCCCAGCCACTTCGATGAGTTCCTCGATCGTGTCGCGGGTGGTCCCGGGGAGGTCCGACACGATGGCGCGTTCGCGCATGAGTAGCGCGTTCAACAGGGAACTCTTGCCCACGTTCGGACGACCGACGATCGCCGTCCGCACACCGTTCTCCAGTGCGCGCCCCAGGAAGGCGGTGTCCAGGAGGATCCCGAGATCCGCTCGCGCCTTCTCCAACTCGAGAGCAAGTGCCTCGCGGTCGAGTTCTTCGATGTCTTCGTCGGTGAAGTCTATGCCGGCTTCGAGTTGGGCCAGACAACCCACCAACCCGGCGCGGACTTCGCGCAATCGCTGCGACAGACCGCCCGACAACTGTCTCACGCAAGCCCGCAACGCGCTGGACGTGCGGGCCTGCACGATCCCGGCGACGCTCTCGGCTTGGGTGAGGTCGATACGACCGTTGAGATACGCCCTTTGTGTGAACTCACCGGGCTCGGCGGCGCGCGCTCCCGAGTGCATCAACAGCTGGAGGACCGCCCGCTGAGCCGCCGGACCGCCGTGACAGTGGATCTCTACCACGTCCTCCCGGGTGTACGTGGAGGGGGCCCGCATGGCGACCGCGAGCACCTCGTCCACTACGACGCCACGCTCAGGATCGATCACGTGCCCGTATCGCACCCGCCCGGCTGCAGACGCGCCCAAGGTCCCGCCGTGAGCGGGTCGGAACACTCCATCACCCAGCTCGACCGCGCGCGGCCCGCTCATCCGCACGATGCCGATGGCTCCGGCTCCGGCGGCCGTCGAGACGGCAACGATCGTGTCCGCGTGGGGCGATGCGATACCCGCCGCCGCGGCATCCCGCCGGACTTGGGGCAGTGCGGCAGCGCTCGACGCCGCGGTAGTCGGCTCGTTGCGGTCTGGTGTGTTGGGTTTCGGTCTGATGGGGTTCACTCGCATCACGGTTCTCACTGGTGCTCGGCGGCGCGCGCCATACGGCAAACCGGCAGGGGGACCGCCTTCGGCCCCGCAGGTTGCGCGCGCCGGCGTGTAGGAGGGACCACTGCTCGGGGCGGCGGCTGCCCCGCGCCAAGCCGGCTGCCTCGCGCCAAGCCGACTGGACGACGCCACATTTGCCGATCCGTGCGGTGTCAGTCGCCCCGCGGCACTCCGCCAGGTCGCCCGCCGCGCCGCGGCGCTCAGTCGGGTCGCCCGTCGCCCCACAGGGCTATGTCAGGTCGCCCGTCGCGCCGCCACAGCCGGCCCGCCCGCGCAACACCTCGGCTCGTCCGCTCCAGCATCCGTCCTAGAGCGTGGGAAGGATGACCACCGCCCGGTTCGGCTCCCGGCCTCGGCTCTCCGTGGTCACGTCGCGGCGGTCCTTGAGTGTGACGTGCACTATCTTCCGCTCGGCTGCGGTCATGGCTTCCAACTCTACCGGACGCCCGCTTCGCGCCGCTTCTTGCGCTTTGTGGAGCGCTACTCGTTCGATGCCTTGGCGGCGGCGCTCCTTGTATCCGGCGGCGTCTATCTCGACTCGCTTCCGGCTCTCCGGGCGCGGATACAGAGTGAGGCTGGCCAGATACTCTATGGCATCGATGGTCTGGCCGCGCCGCCCGATGAACACGCCCAGATCCTCTGCGACGACCTCCGCCTTGAGAACGTCGACCTCTTCGACGATGCGCACTCTTGCTTCCACCCCGAGAGCCTGCAGGACGACGCCCAAGAACTCGCGTAGTCGCGCCGAACCCGCGGCGGGAGTCTCGGCGTCCGCGTTGTCAGCGTCGTAGGCGTCGCCTTCCTCGAAGTCGTCGTCGAATTCCTCGTCGGGCGGGCGGACGTTCCCGGTGGGACCGTCGAGATCGTCTTCGTCGTCGGGGACCGTGTCAGCACCTTCCCCTGACCGCCTGTCATCGAAGAGGAGTCGCACCTCCACCACAGCGTCCGAACCGCCCACCCCAAGGAAACCCTCGTCGGGCTCTCCGATCACAGTGACGGAGTACTGGTCCTCCGGCAGCTCCCCGGGCGCGTAGTCCAACTCCGCGAGAGCTCGAGCGACCGCTATCTCGACGGAGCGCCCGCTAGCGCTTGCCGTCCGGATTCTGCTGCTTGGATCTCTTCCGTTTCCCGGTTGAGCCACTGCCGCCTCCACTCAAAACCGCTGCCGGTTCGGGCACCGGTACCGTCTTCTTGATGATGAGCTGCTGGCCGATCGACCAGAGGTTGGACGTGAACCAGTAGATGAACAGGCCGGCCGGCCACTTGCCCAGGTACATGATCACACCGATGCCGATCGGCATCGCCAGCATCATGTTTCGCTGAGCCGAGTCCTTCGAGGCCATCTGCAGGGAACTGACGAACTGGCTGGCAACATAGAGGATCAGAAGCGGCAGATCGAACATCGTGATGTTGGCCGCTACCCACGAAGGCGCCGACTCCCACGCACGCATCCACAGCCACTGGTTGTCGGTGGCGAAATGACCGCCGGCGCCCGATTCCGCCTGCAACATGTAGAACAGCGCGAAGAAGACGGGCATCTGCAGTACCAGCGGCAGGCAGGACCCGAACGGATTGACCGAGTTCTCCTTGTAGAACTCCATCATCTTCTGGTTCAGGACCTGACGATCCGCCTTGTACTTTTCTTGAAGCGCCTTGATCTGCGGTTGCAGGGTCTGCATCGCCCGCATGCTCTTGAATTGCTTCCACGTGAGCGGAATCAGCACGACGCGCACGATCACGGTCAGGACTACGATCGACCAACCCCAGTTGAGGTGGAGGTTGTCATGCACGAACGTGAGGATCGCCAGCAGGAACTGGACGATGGGGTCAAGAATGGATCTCATCTGATAGCGGCCTCCAGATCCTCGCCCGCTCCATGGCAGGCTTCTCTAGCATGGGTGTGGAACAGCCGCTGGCCCTCTACCGGGTCGAACCCACCGTCGCTGAACGGGTTGCAGCGCAGGACGCGCCACGACGCCAAGATCGACCCCCGCAGGGCGCCGTGGGCCCGGACCGCGTCAATGGCGTACTGGGAGCACGATGGGTGGTACTTACACCTGCGGGGAAGCGCGGGCGAAAGCAAGCGTTGGTAGCCCCTGATGGGCAGCACGATGATCTCGCTTATGAGTCCGATGTTCGCCCCTCTCCGGGAGCCATCGACGAAGCCTTCTGGAAGACTTCGATCACTTTCTCTTCGACAACCGCCAGCCCACTCTTCTCAAGCAGGTCGAGCAGCGGGACCCGGGCGATGAGGACGAAGTCGCGATCCCCGGTCACGCGGTGCTCATTGAGACGATATGCTTCGCGTAGTGCGCGCTTCACCTTGTTGCGCTCCACCGCGGATCCCAACCTCTTCGAGACAGAGAACCCGACCCTCGCCGCCGCCCGCTCGCCGACCGCCGGCCTCGCCGGTTCGTCTCTCTGGAAACAGTAGAGGACCAGGTAGCGATTCGCAACAGACCTCCCCGCTCGGTACACGCGGTCGAAGTCCTGCGACCGAGAGAGACGACTTCGCCGGCGGATCACAGGTCGCCCTAGGCAGAGAGGCGCTTCCGGCCTTTCTCACGACGGCGCTTCAGGACCGCGCGCCCCGCTTTGGTGCTCATGCGCTTGCGAAAGCCGTGAGTCTTCTTCCGCTTCCGCTTGTTCGGCTGGTACGTCCGTTTCACAACGACTCCTGTCTTTCTCCATGCTCAAGCAGACCTTCGTCTGCGATCCCTCAAAGGGCGGGAAGTATACAAGTAGCAGCGCCGGGCGTCAAACAGCGGCCGCGCCCGTCTCGCGTCCCCTCACAGCGTTCTTGCGGCTGTGCAGACTGTGGACAAACCAGCCCGCTCCCTTACGCGCAGACCTCGCCGGCGTGGTCGGATGTGGAATACCGTTCACCACGCACGCCCAGGGCGTACGGATGCCGACAGATATCGCCGTTTCTCTTCTTGGTTCCTTTCTCTATTTCCGCAAACTGGGCGCTTTTCCTTCGAAAGAGTCGCGCATCGATCCCTCTTCCGCGCCTCGGGCAATCTCGAGGCCGACCGAGGTCGCCACCGGGCTCGCCTAAGTCGGCCAGCGAAGCAGCCGAGGCCTCCCGACGACCCCCCGGAACGAGCCGGCCGTGACCGCTTCCTGGAATGCATATCCCCAGAATCCCCAGGGAGACCGGGCGTAGGGCTCCGATGGTTTCACGTTTCGCACCATTGTCCACAGATGTGCATCGTGCTGTTGATAACTCTGCGTTCTACCTGCAAACAAGGATTTGTCGAGAGAAGACACGAGCGAAATAGACCTCGCGGACACCCCCGAATCAAGGGCTAACCGGGGGTCCCGCCCCTTCGGGCCTGTGGAAACTCCACTCTTCAAGCGCTACAATGAGCGCTCGTTTCTGGAAGGCTCGTGAGGGGTGCCCGGGGCGGGCCGGGGAGTGTCTTCTGATCGCGCCACCCCGGGCTCGGCGGGCGTGAAATGAGGGACGATCAGGTGGGAGAGTTAGACGCCAGTGGGGTG
>DASRMJ010000203.1:0-2427 GCA_035647995.1 Thermoleophilia bacterium
CAGGTGATCAGCGGATCTCGGGTGGGCTCTCTGAGCCAGAGGAGGGACAAGCCTGGTCTCCCGACCTCCCGACGGGCCAAGCGTTCCACGCCGACGCCGCCACGAGGAAGGCCGAGCCTGTGTAGGCGAATACGTCCGAGGCCAGGGCGAACCTGCCCACGAGCACCAGAGCCGCGGCCACTACCCCGAGCACCAGGGGTGGATAGCCTCGCCGGCGCCTGGCCCGCCAACCGAGGGCCGCCAAGGCCAACCCCAGCAGGAGTCCGGTCAGAGGCAGGAGATAGGCGGTCTTCAGTGCAAAGCGGAGCCCCAGCGCACCAGCCAGACCGGCAACTGCCGACAGGCAGGAAGATCAGGCGGCGGCAGCCGGCAGGGCGGCCACCGGCACCAGAGAGACGACGACACCCGGGAGTGCGAGCAAGAAGTGCCGCCAACCGACTTCGCGAAGAGGGGGCGCGACCCGGCTCATTGGTTGTCCAAGGGCACCTCTACTCATGAGGTTCTCTCCCTAAGATCCTGAGAAAAGGACGGTCCCCCGCGGGAGCCTCGCGACAGAGCGCGGCCAGTTCGATGAGAGCCTCCCGCGTGGCGCGACGAGTGGACCCGAAATCCTTGGACCGTCTGATGAGGGAGACGAGCACCTAGTGCGCCTGCTTGCGGAGTTGGCGCTCGCGGAGGTCGTCGACCTCCCAGCGGTAGGGCAGCTCCACGATCTCGCCCGCCGGCAGTGTCTGTTCCGCGTAGCGCAGGCAGTCCCGCAAGATGGCTTCGTGGGTGATCCGATCGCCGACGGCGCCTAGGGTCAGCCCGAACGGGTGTTGCACGTAGAGGGCCTTCGAGGGCTTCGCAAGGGCGGTCATCTCCCGCACCAAAGTCAACGAAACGGTGCTGATGCCCGCTTCGTCCAGAACCCGCTGGATCAGTCCCACGGACTGGCTGCAGACCGGTCACGAGGGCACGAGTATGGCCAGGTCGACCCCGTCGTCGGCGAGGATGCGCGCGGCCTCGGGCGCGGTCTCCGTGATCAGGTGCTCGGTCCGCGGGATGTACCCCATGAAAGAGACATGTCGTGGGGCCACCTCGCCTATCGCGCCCTCCCCCTGCAGCTCGCGGAGCAGGGCCAGGGGGAACACGCAGTCCAGATCTTGGGCTGCCCGCCTGGTGTCGTAGCCCGGATGGCACAGGCCGATATCCTCTCGGCGGGCATCACCCGGGATCACGCGGAAACTATCGTCACCCAAGAAGGTCTTTGTGTTGAACGGTTCCTGACACGCGGGCAGGTACGCTCCCGCAGTGACGACCAACGCTACCCGGGCCTGCTCGATAGGGCGGGCCAAGGCCACCGATTCCGTGGGCCGGTCGAACCGGGCCCACTCGAAATCGGGCAGGAACTTGCTGCGCAGGAAATCACCTTCCACGACCGAGAAATCCGCCGCCATTCCCGAACTCATGCCGCTCCTTTCGCGCGAAGTCACTCGTGGATCAGAAATCGAGGTCCACCTGAAGCGTATCGAGGAACTTGTTAAATCCGGTGAATAGTTCCATCACGCCCAGGGCTTCGACGATTTCGGCGTCGGTGGCGCCGAGATCCCGGACCGCCTGAAACTCCACATCCGTGATGTCGCGTGGGGCCAGGTTCGCCCGACGCGCGAATTGCATGAGCGCTTCCTCTTTGGAGGAGAAGCCGGCCTTCTGCAAGTCGTCCTCCAGAGCGGCGATCTCTTCTTCGCTCACTCCGATGGAGCGCAGGGCCATCGTGTGGGCAGCCACGCAGTAGGCGCAGCTGTTGTCTTTTGAGACCAGCACCGCGATAGCTTCCTTGACCTTCCGGTCGAGGACCCCGCCCATCATGAGTGCCTTCACCTTGTTCCAGTTGGCCTCGAGGAGCGCAGGATTGTAGGCGTAGGTGCGAAACAGGTTGGGCACCATCCCAAAAGCGCCCTCGATCTCGGCAAATGTAGCGGCGACGGCTTCGTCGACCTTCTCGGTGGAAAACGGCTCGATCCGCGGCATCACACACGACTCCTTCTCTGGTGAGACGTCTTCGACGCCTCGTTTCTCGGATGGCTTCACACGCTCTTCGGGGGCTGGAGGAAGGCGACCAGGCACTCCACGCTCGTCGCAAGCGGCTCCTCATCCTTCTTGAGCCGAGAGAGCATGATGCCGCCTTCCAGGGCGGCTACTATGTGGCTGGCCACGCGATCGGGTGAGAGGTCTTTCCGCACCTCGCCGGCGCTCTGTGCGTCCGCAACGATTTCTTCGATTCGCGCGGCCCAACGGTCGAAGACCTCCCCCACGACACGACCGTAGGCCGCGTCGGTGTCACCCATCTCGAGCGCGGTGTTTCCGAAGATGCAGCCCCCCACGAAACCGGCTTCCCGGTGCGCAACGAGGACGGCCGCCAGGAACGCGGTCAGCTTCTTCCCC
>DASRMJ010000204.1:0-5085 GCA_035647995.1 Thermoleophilia bacterium
GATCTGCATGACCCGCTCGATCTCCATCTCCCTGCCGATGACGGGGTCGAGCTTGTCTTCCTCGGCGAACTTGGTGAGATTGCGGCCGAACTGGTCGAGCACCTTGGACGACTTCTTGGCTTGGCCCGCCGGCACACCCGGCTTCTGCGACCGGCGGCTGGGCCCGGACAGCACCCGCATGACCTCCTGGCGGATACGATCGGCGTCGGCGTCGAGATCGTTCATGATGCGCGCCGCCACCCCTTCGCTCTCGCGCACGAGACCCAGAAGGATGTGCTCGGTGCCTATGTAGTTGTGGCCGAGCGAGAGCGCCTCGCGCAAGGCCAACTCCAGCACCTTCTTGGCACGCGGTGTAAAGGGTATCTGCCCCTGCGCCTCATGCTCGCCCTCGCCGACGATGCGCATTATCTCCCCGCGCACGTCTTCAAGGGACACATCCAAGGTGCTCAGCACCCGGGCAGCGACACCGTCACCCTCACGGAGCAGTCCCAGGAGGAGGTGTTCCGTGCCGATGTAGTTGTGCTTGAGATCGCGCGCCTCCTCTTGGGCCAATACCACGACCTGTCGAGCGCGCTCCGTGAACCGTTCGAACATCTCTGCCTCTCCTACTGCGCGACGCGCGCCCCGGCGAAGATCCGCCGGAGCAGCTGCGCGCGCACTTCATCGACACGTGGATCTTCAAGACCGCCCAGACCTGAGCCCATGCCATCGACGACGACGTGGGCCGACTGGACGCGACGCATGAGCGAGAGCGTGGCGCCGGCATCGATGCCGGGCCCCTCGACCAGGTCCATGGAGACGCCGACCTGGATAGAAGACACCAGGGTAAGCGCTTCGGCCACCGAGACCGACCACGCCTGCTGCGCGACACCCAGCGCCCTGCCGATGTGATCGCGCACGCTCACGGGATTCTCCCTCAACAGCCCCTTGCGCACCGTCCGCTCCTGTTCGACGATGTCGCGGGTGGCTGCCGTCACCGCCTCGGTTATACGCCCCTCCGATGTGCCCAGGGCCTTCCGGTTGAAGACCTGGAAGACCCCGCCCGCCCCGCTCCACAGCGGCGCGAGCGCCAATCCTTCGCCCGCGAGCGAAGCGGCGACGGCGGCGAGTCTCCCCGTGATCATCAGGCCCGGCGCGTGCAGGGTGAGAAAGGCCCGAAGGCCGGTGCCCGAGTCTGCGGCGCGCGCCGTGAGATAGCCCCAGCGTTCGTCGAACGCATACGCGATCTCACTCTCAAGCGTGTCGTCGATGTGGTCAAGCGTAGCCCACACGTCGGACAGACCGTCGGGCGGGCCCGAGCCCAGCATCCGCAGGTGGTCGGTACCGTTGATCTCCAGGGCTGCCCGTCCCCCTTGAAAGAGGCCGAAAGCACGAGAGCGGCCCACGCCCTTGGCGAACCCCGGGGTCATGACACCGCGCTCCACCAGGTAGGCTCGTTGTGCCGAGGAGATCGCGTCCATGTCGAAGAACTCCCACTCGCCGGGCGCTCCGTGCCTGGACAGCGCGCTTTCGACGCGCGCCCGGAAGGTGCACAGCATGTCCTCGCTCGCGGCGTGAGGAAACGGGAGCACCTCCTCGTTACGCGAGATGGTGAGCCCAGAGGCCAGCCTTACTGAGTCGGCCATCATCAACCCGCCGAGACCTGGCCCTCGAGTTCGGCCAACCGGTCGCGGACGCTGGCGGCCTCCTCGAAACGTTCCGACTCCACCAGTTCGCTTAACATCCGCTGCAAACGAACGACCTCGCGGCGCTGATGTTGACCGCCGGGAGTACGCGTGGGGACCTTGCCGAGGTGCTCACCGGCCGTGCGGTCCTCCAACTCCTCATCGAGATAGGATTGGAACACTTGGTAGCAGGCGGCGCAGCCGAACAACCCGTTCTCACGGAAGTCGTTGAGTGTAGTGCCGCAGACCGCGCAGATCGGGGCGAATCCATGCTCCCGCTCTGACGAGACGGCGGAGATCATCGCTGAGGCGACCGTGCCCAACATGGAGGGCAAAGCCACGACCAAGGCGGCGCCGTCGACATGCCCGGCCTCTTCTTCGGCGCACGACGCACAGAGGTGGGTGTGCGTCACGGCGGAACCATCGAAGTGAAGCACGTGGATGGTCGCGGGCTCTTCGCCACACGACTCACACGTGCGGCCGCCCGAAGCGGCGGCTTGCCAGTCGGAACCTTCACTGAACACGAGGCCCGCCTCCTCTCTATGCCACAGCCCGCAGCTACGGGCTGAGTCCATGCTTGACGCGGGATAGGTGCAAATGCCTGCTCAGGCGCATATAGCGGCGCTCAGTGCTGTAACAAGTGTAGCACACTGACCGCCTCCCGGCCGCTCCCGGCGGACAGAACTCCCCTCCCTTTTGGGGGGTGCCTTCCAGGCGCAGTCGGCCCGAAGCAGAGGTCGGATACGGCCCGGGCTACTCGGGTCGAAGCTGCGGGAAGAGGATGACGTCCCTGATGGATTCGGCACCCAACAGCAGCATCGCCAGGCGATCGATGCCGATACCGAGGCCTCCGGCGGGAGGCATACCGTACTCGAGCGCACGGAGGAAGTCCTCGTCGAGGACCATGGCCTCTTCGTCGCCCGCCGCCTTGTTCAGGGCCTGCGCTTCGAAGCGCCGCCTCTGATCGCGCGGGTCGTTGAGTTCGGAGAACGCGTTCCCCACCTCGCGCCCGGCGATGATCGGCTGGAATCTCTCCACCAAGCTCGGGTCATCGGGGTGCACTTTCGCTAGAGGGCTGAGTTCGAGGGGATGGTCGATGACGAAGGTCGGCTCGATGACGCTCGGCCACACTAGGTGTTTGAGAGTCTTGTCGACCAAGGAAGAGAAGGTGTCACGGCCTTCGACATCGACGCCCTTCACCCGAAGGACGGAGCGGGCGGCCTCGGTGTCGGCGCGGATGTCGGCGAGACCCATACCGATGGCACCCCTCACCAGCTCGTCGACCGTGCGTCGCGGCCAAGGGCCGCGGAGATCGATCTCCCGACCGTCCACGGTGATCATGGTGGACCCCAAGACCTCTTGGGCCACCGCCGGGATCATCTCCTCCACGAGTTCCATGATCTCCCGATAGTCCACGTAGGCCCAGTAGAGCTCCATCATCGTGAACTCCGGGTTGTGGATGGGCGAGATGCCTTCGTTGCGGAAGTTCTTGCCGATCTCGAAGACCTTGTCGTAGCCGCCCACCAGCAACCGCTTCAGGTACAGCTCGGGAGCTATGCGCAGATACAGTTCCACGTCCAGGGCGTTGTGATGGGTCGCGAACGGACGAGCGAGCGCCCCTCCCGGCAAAGGTTGCAGGATGGGCGTCTCCACCTCGAGGAACCCGCGCTCGTACAGGTAGCGCCGCATGGCGCCCACGATCGCTCCGCGCGCCGTGAGTTGCCGTCCGACCTCCGGGTTGCTGAGCAGATCGGCGTACCGTTGCCGGTAACGGGTCTCCTTGTCCTGCAGTCCGTGCCATTTCTCGGGCGGAGCGTGGAACGACTTCGTGAGGAGTGTCCACTCGGACACGAAGAGCGAGAGTTCGCCCCGCCGCGTGCAGAACGCGTGACCTTTCACCCCGATGATGTCGCCCAGGTCGAGCCCGGTCAGCAGGTCGAACGACTCCTGGCCGACGGTGTTCACGTTGGCATATACCTGGAGGTCGTCCCAGCCGTCGCGAAGCGTCAAGAAGGCGGCCTTGCCGTGCTCTCTACGGGCCATGACACGGCCCGCGACGCGGTAGACGGCGTCCTCCGCCGATTCGCCGGCAACGAGATCGGCGTGCGTGCTCAGGACCTCGTGGGCCGAGCTGCGCGGATAGAACCGGCGCGCGAACAGCTCGACGCCCGCCGACGAGAGGCGGTCGGCCTTCGACCGACGTTCGCGCTCGAGTTCGGAGAGATGAGGAGTGGAGGGCACTGGCCCGCCGGTCTCCTCAGCGTCAGAGGGGTGGTCCTCGGAAGACACTCAGGCGACCTCGATCTTCAGGATCTCGTACTTGAGACTGCCGATCGGCGCCGGGACGGTGACGACGTCGCCCGGCACCCGTCCGATGATGGCCTGTCCCATGGGAGATTCGTTCGACAGCTTCTGCTTCATCGGGTCGGCTTCGGCCGAGCCTACCAGCTGGTACACGAGCTCCTCGTCGTACTCGAGGTCTTTGAGGGTCACGGTGACACCCACGGAGACCTTGCCCGTGGAGATCTCGGAATCCTTGATCACGCGGGCTCGCCGCAACTTCTCTTCGAGCTGACCGATGCGGTGTTCGAGCATCGCCTGGTCGTTCTTGGCATCGTCGTACTCGGAGTTCTCGGAGATATCGCCGAAATCGCGCGCTTCGCGGATGCGCTCGGCCACCTTCTCCCGTTCCGTCGTGGAGAGCCGATCGATCTCCTCGCGAAGATGCCGCAATCCCTCTTGTGTCAGAACGACTTCTTTGTGATGCACTGGTAGTCCTTCCTGTCCGGCACTCGATCCAACCCGGGCAAAGCAGGCGGGGAAAGCAGGCGGGGATTATAGGTGAACCACGGCACCAAAGTCAAATGCAGGGCCAAATCGAGTGTTAGCCCTGTGCGGCGGCACGTGCGAGGCCGGGTCCGTAGGCGCGCCGGGTGCGTGAGCGCGCCGGATCCGTGGGCGCGCCGAATCAGTGGGCGCGCCGGGTGCGTGAGCGCGATGGATCCGGCGACTAGCCGGCGATGAGGGCGGCGAGGGCGGCGTCGACGGCGGCGGCGTCGGGCGCCGCCCTCAGACGGTCCAGATCCTCCTGCGCGAAGCCGAGGCCCCTCAGATACCGGCCGGCAATCTTCCGGCTCCAGCGGGCCGCGCGGTGAGCGCCCATGTCCGCGGCGGCCAGCGAGACCAGTGCCCGCAGTTCGGTCACCACCTCTATCGGTGGTCTCCGCCCCTGGTCGGTGCCCGCCAGCACGTCGGCGAGCAGCCATGGGCCCCGCTCCGCACCGCGAGCGATCATGACCGCGCTCGCACCGGTGGCGGCGACGATGGCCGCCGCCGAAGCCGCGCTGTCCACATCTCCCGAGGCCAACACGGGGACGCCGACCGAAGCCGCCACCGCCGCCGTCACCGCGTGGTCCGCCCG
>DASRMJ010000205.1:0-5213 GCA_035647995.1 Thermoleophilia bacterium
GAGGAGGAGCATCGAGATGGCAGAAGCTGTGACCGGAGTGCAGACCCTGAAATACTGCATCGATGGCGAGTGGCGCGAGTCGGCGACGGAGAAGTACATGCCGGTGACCGACTCCAGCACCGGCCGCGTGTTCGCCGAGACCCCCTCGTGCACCGCCGCCGAGGTTGAGGCTACGATCGAATCCGCCCAGAAGGCCTTCGAGACCTGGTCCGCCAAGCCGGCCAGCGTGCGCACCCAGGTGCTGTTCCGCTTCAGGGCGCTCGTCGAAGAGCACATGGAAGAGCTCACCTTCTCCACCAGTCGCGAGGTCGGCAAGAACCTCGACGAAGCCCGCGGCGAGATCGTCAAGATCATCGAGGCCTGCGAAGTGGCTGTGGCCGCGCCGATGTTGATGAAGGGCGAGAGCCTGATGAACGTGTCCACCGGGCACGACACCGTCACCTACAGGGAGCCGTTGGGCGTCTTCGCGGGCATCGCGCCTTTCAACTTCCCCTCCATGATCCCGTTCGGCTGGATGGTGCCCCTGTGCATAGCCACCGGCAATACCATGGTGATCAAGGCTCCCAGCATGGTCCCCACCTCGTCTATGCGCCTGCTCGAACTGCTCTACGAGGCCGGACTCCCCAACGGCGTGGTCAACCTCGTCACGGCGGGCCGCAAAGAAGCCGAGATCATGATGACCCATCCGCTGATCAGGGGCATTAACTTCGTGGGCTCGACCTCCGTCGGCCTGCACGTCTACTCGGTGGCCGCGGCCCACGGGAAGAGGGTCCAGGCGCAGACCGAAGCCAAGAACCACGGCCTCGTCCTGGCCGACGCCTCCCTCGAGCGCGCGGCCCGCGGCATCATCAACTCCACCTTCGGCTGCGCCGGCATGCGCTGCATGGCCTTGCCCGTATGCGTCGTCGAGGACGCCGTCGCGGACGAGTTCGTCGGCTACATGAAGCAGTTCGCCGCTGAGCGGGTAGTCGGCTGCTCCTACGACCCGGCGACCGAACTCGGCCCCGTCGTCAGCGCCGAGCACCAGCAGTTCATCAAGGGCTGGATCGACAAGGCGGAACAGGAAGGCGCGGACCTCATCCTCGACGGTCGCGACATCTCCGTTCCCGGCTACGAAGGTGGCTTCTTCGTCGGCCCCAGCATCTTCGACCACGTGACCGAGGACATGGGCTGTGGCCGCGAAGAGGTCTTTGGCCCGGTCCTGTTCGTGAAGCGCGTGTCCGGCTTCGAAGAGGGCATCACCCTCATGAACAACAGCCGCTTCGCTAACGGTTCCTGCATCTTCACAGAGAGCGGCTACTACGCTCGCGAGTTCACGCGCCGCACGCACGGCGGCATGGTGGGAATCAACGTAGGCATTCCGGTGCCGTCGTCCTTCTTCCCGTTCTCAGGTCACAAGCAGTCGTTCTTCGGCGAGAGCCACGTGCTCGGCACCGACGGTATCAAGTTCTACACCGACACCAAGAGTGTCACGTCTCGCTGGTTCACCGAAGATGACAAGGCGACCACGAAGGTCTCCACGTGGGAGGGGACCATCACCCGCTAGTAGACGCGCCCATCGGGTCGTCGCGCCCACGGTCGCACGAACCCCTCGGACCCGGCTGCCGGACCGCCTTGTGGCGGGACCCGCAGCCGGGTTCTTCCTATTGCCGGGCACCTCAGTCCGGGCGCCGGGCAGGCTCGGCGGCGCCGGCCGGGCCGGCCCGGGCCCGCAGCCTGGCCGCTCGGGCCCGGGCCAGGATGAAGCCCGCCAGAGCCTCGTCACGCTCTCGTTCCAGCACGCCCGGCTCGGCGTCCGCCAGCACCTCACGCAGACCCTCTTCCAGCACGTCGACCGTATCCGAAGGGAAAGTGGTCCACGTGGCGATGTCACGCAGCATGCCCTCCTTCACGTGGCCCAGATGTTCCACGTGGCCCCGGATGCCACCCTCGCCGCCGCCGAGGTGGTACAGCAGGTGAGGGCCCATAGCGGCCCAACGGAGTCCGGGCCCGCTCGAGATGGCGCGATCGACGTCGGCCACCGACGCCACGCCTGTTCGCACCAGTTCGATCGCCTCGCGCCACAACGCCGCCGACATCCTGTTCGATAGATAGCCGGGCACGTCCCGGGACAACACCACGGGGTCCTTGCCCACCGAAAGGTAGAAATCCCGGGCGCGCTCCATGACTGCGGGGTCGGTCTCGGCGCCCGGGGCCAGCTCAACCAGAGGAACCAGATGTGGCGGGTTGTATGGGTGTGCGGCGATGCACCGTCCGGCGCCAGGCAGGCCCGCCTGGATGTCGGTTATGGAGAGGCCGCTGGAACTCGTGGCGATGATCGCGTCAGGCCGGGCGGCCCTGTCGGCCTGGGCGAAGACGGACCTCTTCACCTCCAGGTCCTCCGCCACGCACTCCTGCACGTGTACGGCCGCCGCGAGCGCCTCCTCCATCGTCGCCGCCGCCCACAGTCGGGACGAGCCCAGCGCGAACGCGTCCGCCTGGGCGAGCTCCTTCTCCACGAGGAAGCGGCCCATCTCGAGCGCCCGCCCGCAGGCCGACTCCGCCCGCTCCCGATCCACGTCGAAGAGGCATACCTCCCGTCCGTGTGCAGCGAAGAGGGCAGCCCAACTCGCGCCCGTGAGGCCCGCGCCGATCACGGCCACCGGCCCCAGCGACGCATACCGATCTGTCACAGGCTACTCCTTGGCGTACCCGATCGTGCGCATACGCTCGGCGATCTCTCCCAGGATGGCGGGGTCGTCGATGGTGGACGGTGTGGTGAAGGGTTGGCTGTCGGCGATCTTGCGCATGGTGCCGCGCAGGATCTTTCCAGAACGGGTCTTGGGGAGCCGTTGCACCACCGTGGCCGCCTTGAACGACGCGACCGCACCGACCTGGTCTCGCACCATCCTGACGACATCGCCGACGATGTCAGAATCCGAATGCTCGACCCCCGCCTTCAGCACGCAGAGCCCGATGGGGACTTGCCCCTTCAGCTCGTCCGCCACTCCGAGCACCGCGCACTCCGCCACGTCGGGATGCTGCGCGATGACCTCTTCCATGCGCCCGGTGGACAGCCGGTGGCCCGCCACGTTGATGACGTCGTCGACCCTGCCCATCACGTATACGTAGCCGTCTTCGTCGATGTAGCCGCCGTCGCCGGTGAAGTAGAAGCCGGGATAGGCGCTCACATACGACTCGACGTAGCGTGCGTCGTCCTGCCAGAGAGTCGGCAGGCAGCCGGGAGGAAGCGGCAGTTTGATGGTTACGATGCCCTCTGCGCCGGCGGGCACCGGGTGCGCCTCGGCGTCCAAGATACGCACGTCGTAGCCGGGCACGGCCTTGGTGGGAGACCCCGCCTTGACGGGGAACGGCTCGAGGCCCATGCAGTTCGCTGCGATGGGCCAACCGGATTCCGTCTGCCACCAGTGGTCGATCACCGGCACCTTGAGCAGTTCTGAGGCCCAAAAGTACGTGTCGGGATCCAGACGTTCACCCGCAAGGAAGAGGTACTTGAAATGTGAGATGTCGTACTTCTTCAGGTACTCCCCCGTCGGGTCTTCCTTCTTGATAGCCCGGAACGCCGTTGGGGCGGTGAACAGGACCTTCACACCGTGGTCGCGTATCACGCGCCAGAGCGCACCGGCGTCGGGGGTGCCCACGGGCTTGCCCTCGTAGAGGATGGTGGTGCAGCCCGTGAACAGAGGGGCGTATACGATGTAGCTGTGCCCCACCACCCAGCCGACGTCCGAAGCGGCCCAGTAGACGTCGCCCGGGTGGACGTCGTAGATGTTCTCCATGGACCAGCGGAGCGCGACCGCATGCCCGCCGTTGTCGCGCACCACACCCTTCGGCTTGCCCGTCGTGCCCGAGGTGTAGAGGATGTAGAGCGGGTCCGTAGCCTCCACCGAGACGCAGGGTACAGCCGCGGCTTCCGCCATCAAGTCCACCCAGTCGTGATCCCGGCCCTCGACCAGGGAGGCCGTTGCCATGGGCCGCTGCAAGATCACGCAACTCTCCGGCTTACACTCCGCGAACTCGATCGCCCTATCGAGGAGGGGCTTGTACTCGATCACGCGCGACACCTCGATGCCGCACGAGGCCGAGACCACAACCCTGGGTTTCGCGTCGTCGATGCGCACCGCCAGCTCCTGCGGGGCGAAACCGCCGAACACCACCGAGTGCACCGCTCCGATGCGCGCGCAGGCCAGCATGGCGATGACGGCTTCGGGCACCATGGGCATGTAGATGACCACCGTATCGCCCTTCGTCACGCCCAATCCCCTCAGGGCGCCGGCGAACCGGGCCACCTCCGAAGTGAGTTCGCGATAGGTGTAGGAGCGCACAGTGTCGGTGACCGGGCTGTCGTAGATGAGGGCCTTCTGGTCGCCCCGCCCCGACTCGACGTGGTAGTCGAGCGCGTTGTAGCAGGTGTTGAGTCGGCCCCCCACGAACCACCTGTACATCGGCGCCGCGCTGTCGTCGAGCACCGTGTCCCACTGCCTGTCCCAGTGGACGGCCGCGGCGGCCTCCGCCCAGAAGGCCTCCGGTTCCTCGATGGATCGCCGGAACTCCTCGGCGTAGCTCTTCGGCATCACGATCCCCTTTCTTCGAACGCGGGGTAGGTCCGGGCAGGATATTCCGTACCCGCATCGCCAGTCAACGTATGTCCCGCCGGGCGGTGCTCCCTGGGGGATGACCGGTCACGCCCTCGTGGCTGGGCGCACGCGCCGCGGACGGCGGCGCCCGGCCGTGACGCAGCCCCGGCTACTCCACCTGCTCGCCGGGATCCTGGTCGTCATCAGTTGCGCGCGGGCTCCCAGCGCGGAGCCGCTCGAGTCCGGCCTCTTTGACCACCCGCCTCCAACTCCGCGCCGCTTGGACGAGCTCCCCCGCGAGAGCCTGGTCGACCCGCCCATGCACACGCACCTCCGTGTCCCGGTACTCGAAGTCGACGGCGCCGCGCTCACGGAGGCGCGCAAGCAACGATCCCGCCGTGTAGGGGACGGTCAGGTCCACCTCGGCCCACATCTCGGCAAGCACGCTCCCCAGCGTCGTGCGCAGTCCGTCAAGGCCGCGGCCGTCCAGGGCGGCGATCCCCACGGCGTGCCTATCACCGTGAGGGATGGAGAAGGCCCGCCCCGTCGCCGCCTCCACGAGGTCTACTTTGTTGTACGCGACCACCCGAGTCTTGTGTCCCGCCCCGAGTTCGTCTAACACCTCCTGGATGGTAC
>DASRMJ010000206.1:0-5021 GCA_035647995.1 Thermoleophilia bacterium
CCGTAGAGCGCGCACACATGCGCTGCGGCCGCACCCTCCATCGACTCCGCGATCCCGCCCCACCGGGCGTCGAGAAGCTCCGCTCGAGCGCTCGTACCGGTGACCTGCGATGACGTCAGGAAGGGTCCGACCCTCACCCGCGGCGTCCTGCCGGGCCAGCTCGCCGCCCTGAATATGCGCGCTGACGCATCCACCAACCCCGGGTCGAGCGGGAAGGTGTTACGCAACTCCACTCCGTCCACCAAGGCCACCGGCTCAGCGAAGGCGTCGGCCGACAGCCACCCCTCCGGCGCCAAGACTCCCAGGTCGGCGTACGTATCCGACGCCGCCAGGGCCAAGTCTCCCACCTGAATACCTGACGAGACGAACCCCCCGGCCACCCCGGTCTGGATCACCAACCTAGGAGAGCCCGCCTGCAGCAGGCACGTGAGCGAATGAGCCACGTTGACCTTGTCGTATCCCGAGACGAGCACCACCGTACGCACGGTGCGGGCGGAGGCCGGCAGGTCCCCCACCCACCAGGGTCTCCCCGCGACCGCCAGATGCTCGGCACCGCTCAGGCAGTCGAGAACGATGTGCGCCTCCAGCGTCGTGGCCGCTTGCACGGCCAGCTCGACGTCCGCGAGAAGCTCGTGAAGCTCGAGCGCACCCGGTCGCCGGCGGGGGATGGCATGGTCCACCACGGCCCTCGATCCCGTCCTAGAGCCCTTCGAGGAGCATGAGATCCGGATCCTCGAGGTAGCTGATCACCAAGTTCAAGAAGCGTGCCGCTTCGGCCCCATCGATCACCTGATGATCATAGGTGAGCGACAGCGGGAGTATCTGCCTGACGACGACCTCGCCCCTGTGCACCACGGGGGCATCGTGGACCCTCCCCATTCCAAGGATGGAGATCTCCGGGTAGTTGGTGACCGGCGTCGCGTACAGACCGCCGATGGCGCCGTAGTTGGTCACGGTGAAGGTGCCCCCCCGGAGCTCCGCGAGTTCGATGCGCCGGTCCTGCGCTCGCTCCACCAGGTCGGCGATCTCCCCGGCCAACTGGAAGATGCCCTTGGCATCCGCGTTCTTGATGTTGGGGACCAGCAGGCCCGCTTTCGTGTCGATGGCGACGCCGACGTTGTAGTATCGCTTCAACACCAGTTGCTCGCAGCTTTCGTCCAAGGTCGCGTTCATACGCGGGAACCTCTGCAACGCGGCCGCCACGGCCTTGATCACGAACGCCAAGTAGGTGAGCCTGAGCCCCCGCTCAGCGGCCAAGGTCCTCTCCTTCTCGCGGATCCGACGTATGACGGTAATGTCTGCTTCATCGGTGGTGGTCACCTGTGCCTGCTTGGCCAGCGACTCGGCCATCCGCCGAGCCATCGTGCGGCGAACGCCCTTGAACGTCACGCGCTCCACTACCCCGTGTTCGTCCCGCGCGATGGCGCCCCCCATCCACGCCTCGGCCGACTCCAACTCGCGCAACGGCACGGCCGGAGCCGAGACCGAGGGTCGGCCGTAGACCGAGGCCTCTGCGTGATCCTCCACGTCCTGGCGAAGGATGCGGCCTCCGGGACCCGTGCCGTGCACCATCCCCAGATCCACGTGGAGTTCCTTCGCCAGCGAACGCACCGAGGGCATCGCCGCGACCTTGATCGCCGAGTCTTCGTCACCGGCGCGCCCGCCCGCGACCGAGCCGGCGACAGCGACATCTTCAGGCTCGTCCGAGGCCTCCTCGAGGTGACCTATCACCGACCCGGTGTAGAACTCCACCTCTTCCTCTTCTTCGCCGGCGTGGCCGAGGTGCGGAGCAGCGGCCGGCGCGGGCGCGGCACCGGACGGCACCCGCACCCCGATCTTCGCCGACGCGGGCGCCCCGGCTTCCTCGTCGATCGTCACGATCACCTGCCCCACTTCGATGGTCTCGCCCTCCTCGGCGTGGAGCTTCGCGATGCGGCCCGCGCGGGGGGAGGGCATCTCGACCACCGCCTTGTCGGTCTCGACCTCGGCGAGCGTTTGGTCTTCGGCGACGACGTCGCCCACCTTCACGCTCCATGCGAGAAGCTCTCCCTCGGTGATCCCCTCGCCCACATCCGGGAACTTGAACTCAAACGCCATGGCTAGAACTCCATCGTCGCGATGACCTCGTCGACCACTCGATCGACGCTGGGCTGGTAGTAGTCCTCCAACTTGGACAGCGGCGGGACTGTATCGAATCCTGCCACCCGCTTCACCGGCGCCCTGAGGTGCAGGATCTCCCTCTCCATGAGCTGCGCGGATACCTCCGAGGCGAACCCCCCGCTGATCGGCGCTTCTTGGACCACGACCGCTCTCCCCGTCTTGGCCACACTGCGCGTGACCGTCTCGGAATCGAACGGGGACAGAGTCCGCAGATCGATGACCTCGACATCGTAGCCTCTGTCAGCCGATAGACGCTCCGCCGCTTCTCTGATGGTCCGCACGTGAGCCCCCCACGATATCAGGGTGACGTCGGCGCCTCCGCGCACCACGTGCGCCTTCCCCAGAGGTATCGTGTACTGCTCTTCGGGGACCTCTGTCTTGATCGCCCTGTAGACCCGCGCCGGCTCAAAGAACACCACGGGGTCCGGGTCGCGGATGGCGGCGGTGAGCAGACCTTTCGCCTCGTAGGGATCGGAGGGTATGACGACCTTCAGCCCTGGGATGTGGGCGAAGACGGCCTCCATGCTCTCCGAGTGGTGCTCAAGAGCGCGGATCCCGCCACCGTATGGCATGCGCACCACCAGCGGCACCGTCCTCTGGCCACGGGTCCGATTGCGGAACCGCGCGGCGTGAGAGATGAGCTGGTCGTACGCCGGGTACACGAAGCCGGAAAACTGGATTTCCGCGACCGGCCGAAGGCCCCCGATCGCCATGCCGATAGCGAACCCCACAATACCCGACTCCGCGAGCGGGGTGTCGATCACGCGGGATTCTCCGTAGCGTTCCACCAGCCCGTCGGTGACGCGAAACACCCCTCCGTCCTTGCCCACGTCCTCGCCCAACACCACAACGGTCGGGTCTCGCTCCATCTCCTGGGTGAGAGCCTGGTCGATGGCCTCGACCATGTTGAGCCGGGCCACCTCAGCTCCCCTCCTGCAGACGAGCCAGGAGCCGGGCGCGCTGCTCGGCCAACGGAGGTGTGATCTCCGCGAACACGTGGGCGAAGATCTCCTCCGGCCCGGGGGGATCGAGAGCCTCGAAGGCGGTCACGGCCTCGGCCACCGTGGCGTCGGCCTTGGCCCAAGCCGCCTGCTCGGCCGCCTCGTCCAGGTGCCCCTGCGTCTTCATGTAGGCCGTCAGGCGGGCGATCGGGTCGCGCTCGCGCCACGTGACCACCTCCGCTTCGTCGCGGTAGCGGCGGGCGTCGTCGGCCGTGGTGTGATCGGTGACCCTGTAGGTGTGCGCCTCGACGAGCGAGGGCCCGCCGCCGCCCCGAGCCCGATCGAGGGCCTCGCGCACCGTCCCGTACACGGCAAACACGTCGTTGCCATCCACCTGCACGCCCGGCATGCCGTAGGCCACGGCCTTCTGCGCCACCGAACACGCCTGGGTCTGCTTGTGGTAGGGGACGGATATGGCCCACTGGTTGTTCTGGCACAGGAACACCACCGGTGCCTGGAACACCGCCGCGAAATTCATGGCCTCGCTGAAGTCCCCCTCGGAGGTGGCACCCTCTCCGAAGACAGTGAGCACTGCGGCCTGCTCGCCCCTGTGCCTCATGGCCCATCCCAAACCGACCGCGTGGAGCATGTGCGTGCCCACCGGTATCGAAGCCGGGAGCATGCGAACGCCTTCGGGGAACACGTTGCCGCGCTCGTCACCGGCCCAGTACTGCAGGAACCGCATCATGTCCATTCCCCGCGCCAGGAACGCGCCCGCTTCACGGAACGACGGCACCATCCAGTCATCGTCGCGCAATGCGAAGGCCGCCCCCACGTGCGCCCCCTCCTGCCCAGCCACCCGGGCGAACGTGCCCATGCGGCCCTGGCGCTGCAACTTCAGCATGCGTTCGTCAAAGCGCCGCGTGAGCACCATGAGATCGTACAGAGCACGGATCTTCTCGGGAGAAAGATCGGGCATGAGAGCTGCGTCGACCTCGCCGGCAGTATCCATCACCTCGATCCGATCGACGGAGTACGTCACCAACGTGGTGACCGGCATGTTCCACCTCCCCGGGTTGCCTGCAGCAACCATATACCACGTGGAGGCCAACGAATACGCACAACTGGATCGATGCTATACTTGCCGTCGGCCATGCGGCTTCGTCCGCGATTCGTGGCCCGGAAGGAGGTGTGGATATATGAACCACACTCAAACGTGCGGCCACTGTCGCACCGAGATCCCTCTCTTCGCTTGGGTCTGTCCCAGCTGCGAGGCGTGGGTCGGGGAAATCACCCGACACGACGCTCAGGGGTTTCGAACGGAGCCGATCTCCGGATGACTGTCCGAGATCACTCCGGGACCTAGGGTCCGAACAAGGAGAGCCCCACGGGGGCTTTTTTTGTTGGGCCGGCTACCTCTCCCTATCCTTCTCCCGCTTCCCTCGACCGCGTGCCGCCCTTCTTCTCGTAGCCGTTCTGCACCAAGATGGACGGGTGCTTGAAGTGCCGACCAACGTACTCCCCGATCATCCGGTCGACCAGCGCTGCCGGATCGGAATCGTACAGGATGACCGCGCCCGTATCCTTCTCGATCGCGTGCACCAGCTGAGGGATTATGTCGGCGATGCCGCCGCTCCCCTTCACGACCCCAATCAACTTCGCTTCGTCATAGGCGATCGAGAACTCTCCGAGGGTCCCCGAGCGGCCGTTGATGATGGCGACCATGTCGCTCGAGCGGATATTGACGATCTCGCGGCCCATGAGCCCGCTTCCAGTGTAGATCATGACGTCGAAGTGATCCGCCGGCGACTTGTAGAAGTTCACGTGCTCGTGAAGGCTGAGAGCCGGAGAGATGCCTATCGAGAGCCCTCCCTCCGACTGCGCGCCGCGGGCCGACTCCCAAGGGAGTCCCGGCGCCGC
>DASRMJ010000207.1:0-4886 GCA_035647995.1 Thermoleophilia bacterium
GTCCTCGTGCTGGCGATCATCATCGGGGGCGCGGCGTTCGTGGCCTTCGGCACCGATCGCACTCCTTGGGATTTCGGGGGGGCTCTCCGAACCACCAGGATCGACGGTCCCGCCTCCGCGGGCGTGCGCGAGGCTGAAGCACGTATCGACGTAGGCGCCGCGCGAATCGACATCGCGTCGAGTCGGGGGGGCGTCATGACCGAGGGTACCCTCGAGTCTCGCCGCGACCCGCAGGTGACGCACAACGTGTCCAACGGCGTCTACACCCTCGAGGTGCTGCAGAAGAAAGGCGTGCAGATCTTCCACTCGGGCATCCAAGGGGACAGGTTGGTCCTTGACCTGGCGCAGGGTGTGCCTTGGAAGATCGACGTGGATACGGGAGCCGCCGACGCCAACCTCGATCTGAGAGGCGTGACACTCAGCGAGCTCACCGTGGATGCGGGCGCGAGCTCCCTCGACCTGACCTTGGGCCCCGATATCGTCGGCGGCGCGCGTGTGAGCGTCGACGGGGGCGCCGGCTCGTATCGTCTTCGGCTGCCGCGCGACCTCGATATCACGCTCACCATCGACGCAGGTGTCTCTTCGGTGAATGTGGACGGCGCCTTCCAGCGAACCGGCGACGTCTACCGGCTCGCCGGCGCCGGCGCCGGCGAAGCCCTCAGCGTAGACATCAATGCGGGCGTGAGCTCGATCTCGGTCGAACTCTACTGACGCCCCGAGCGGGGCGAACGGCTCGGACCGGCGGAGAAACCGACTTCTCCGCCGGTCCGCCGGTGCGTCGAATCACAAGTCTAGCGGTGGTAGGTGCCGCCCGCCGCCTTCATCTCCGCGTAGCGCTCGCACAGATCCCGGTAGGCCTGCTTGACCGCTTTCTGCGCACCCCCACCGTAGTTCACGCGCAACTCCTGGAGAATCCGCTCCTGGTCGGCCTCGAGGTTGGAGCCCACGAGGAGGGTCTCGACGAACGAACGCGCCAACGGCGTGATGAGAGTCACCGAGGCCTCGAGCACCACGTTGGTGGGCTTGTCCACCAACGTCACGATCGTGACCATCTGGTACACCTGGGCGGCTGCGGTCTGCCGTGGCAGCTTCGCGTAACCGCATGCGATGCACCGATCCCCTGCAGCCGCCGGACTGCCCGCGGGTAGGCCGTCGATCGACCCGCCGATTGCTTCCGTCATGGCGCCACCTTCCCTTCCAGTGCCACCCGTGCCCGATCGGGCACATCTATCGGCTCGAACGCGGCGGTCTCGCGCAGGTGTGTGTGGGTCCACCCGTCGAACCTCGGCGCCGAGCCGGTCTCGCTCACGCCGTTCGGCTCAGCGATGCTTGAACTGGGCCGGACGCTTCTCGAGGAAGGCACTCATGCCCTCCTTCTGGTCTTCGGTAGCGAAGCAGAGCCCGAAGAAGCCCGCCTCCAGACGCAGCCCTCCCGCTAGGTCTTGGTCGAACGCGCGGTTGATGCACGCCTTCGCATATTGCACGATCACTCCGCTCTTGCCGGCGATGGTCTCGGCCATCTCGTACGCTTTGGCCATCAGCTCGTCCTGCGAGTGGACGGCGTTCACCAGCCCCCAGCGTAGCGCTTCCTGCGGATCGGCGACGCGACCTGTGTAGATCAGGTCGCGGGCGAAGGCCGGCCCGCAGAGGCGCGCCAGGCGCTGGCTGCCTCCCCACCCGGGAATGATGCCGAGGTTGACCTCCAACTGGCCGAAACGGGCATTGTCGGAGCAGAGCCGGATGTCGCAGGCCAGAGCCATCTCACACCCGCCACCGAGCGCGTAGCCGTTGACCGCCGCGATGACGGGCTGGGGGATCCTCTCGATCGTGGTGGTGACCATCTGACCGAGTTCCGCGAACGACCGCGCCTCGTCGGGCGACTTGTCGCGCATCTCGGCGATGTCGGCGCCGGCGGCGAAGGCCTTCCGGCCCGACCCGGTGAGGACGATCGCGCCCACGTCCTCACGGTGGCCCAGCGCCACGAACTCCTGGAGAAGTTCCTGCAACACTTGGGAGTTGAAGGCGTTCAGCGCCTCGGGCCGATCGAGGGTGACCGTGGCCACCCGACCCTCTACGTTCACTGCCACGAATGCCATGGTGGATCCCTCCGTGCTCGTTCGGCCACCCCCAAGGGAGCGGCCGAGATAGGTGGTGTGAGGCCCGCTCCTACGGAGGGGCCCTGTGCGGCCGCCGCTAGGCGGCGCTCCCGGTCGCGACCGAGGTGATGTACTCGATGATCTCGCCGGTGGTGGCGCCCGGGGTGAAGATGGCGGCTACTCCCTCGCGCTTGAGTTCGTCGTGATCTTCGTCGGGGATCGTGCCGCCGGCAAGCACCACGATGTCGTCGATGCCCTGCCCGCGAAGGATCCGCACCACCTTCGGCACCAAGGTGAGATGGGCGCCCGAGAGGATGGAGAGCCCCACGACGTCGGCATCCTCCTGTATGGCGGTCTCGACGATCTGCTCCGCCGTCTGATGGAGACCGGTGTAGATGACCTCCATGCCCGCATCGCGCAGCGCCCGCGCTATCACCTTCGCGCCCCTGTCGTGGCCATCGAGCCCCGGCTTTGCGATGACCACTCGGATCTTTCCGCTCACGTCTTCCCTCCCGAGGGTGTCTGCCGAACGGGCGGCGCTCCTCGCGACCCGTTCGCGACCGTTGATTCTAGAACACAGCCGACCCCTGGTACACCCCGAACACCGACTTCATGGTCGCGACCATCTCTCCGAGGGTGCACATCGCCCGAGTGCACTCCAGGATCGGAGGCATGACGTTCGTCCCGTCCGCGCAGGCCGCCCGCAGATCTTCCAGGCCACGGGCGACCGGGCTCGCGTCGCGTCGCTCCCGCAGGGCCCGCAGAGAGTCGACTTGCCTCATCTCGAACTCCTTGTCGATACGCAGCGTCTCGACCGCGGGTCGCACACCGGTCGCGAACCGGTTCACCCCCACCACGACCTTGCGCCCGCTCTCCACCGCCATCTGGTAGCGATAGCTCGCGTCGGCGATCTCCTGCTGGAAGAAGCCCTTTGCGATGGCGGCCACAACACCGCCGAGCTCTTCGATCTTGATGAAGTACTCCTCGGCTTCCGCCTCCATGCGGTCGGTGAGGGACTCCACGTAGTAGGACCCGGCCAGGGGGTCGATGACGTTGGCCACACCGCTCTCGTACGCCAACACCTGCTGCGTGCGAAGCGCGATCTCCGCCGCCCGCTCGGTGGGAAGCGACAACACCTCGTCCAGCGAGTTCGTGTGCAGAGACTGGGTGCCGCCGAGGACCCCGGCCAGCGCTTCGATGGTGGTGCGGACGACGTTGTTCTCGGGCTGCTGTGCCGTCAGGGAACACCCGGCCGTCTGCGTGTGGAAGCGCATCAGCCAGCTTCGTGGGTCCTTCGCACGGTAGCGCTCGCGCATGTGCCGCGCCCAGATGCGACGGGCTGCCCTGAACTTGGCAACCTCCTCGAACAAATCGATGTGGGCGTTGAAGAAGAAGGAGAGTCGGGGGGCGAAGGAGTCGACCTCGAGACCGGCCGCGATGCCCGCCTCCACGTACGCGAATCCGTCGGCCAGGGTGAACGCCAATTCCTGGGCCGCCGTAGCCCCCGCCTCGCGGATGTGGTAGCCCGAGATCGAGATCGTGTTCCACTGTGGCACGTGCTCACCGCAGAAAGCGAAGATGTCGGTGATCAGGCGCAGCGACGGCTCGGGCGGGAAGATGTAGGTGTTCTGGGCGATGTACTCCTTGAGTATGTCGTTCTGGATGGTCCCGCCCACCTGATCGTGCTTCACACCCTGCCGCTCGGCTGCCACCAGGTAGAAGGCAAGAAGGATCGTAGCTGGGGCGTTGGTGGTCATGGAGACGGTCACCTGGTCGAGAGGGATCCCTTCGAACACGCGCTCCATGTCGAGAACGGAGTCCATGGCTACGCCGCACCTGCCCACCTCGCCTTCGGAGCGCGGGTCGTCGGAGTCGCGGCCCATGAGGGTGGGCAGATCGAGAGCAAGAGAGAGTCCAGTCTGGCCTTGGTCGAGCAAGAAGCGGAACCGGCCGTTGGTGTCTTCGGCACCGCCGAAACCGGCGAACTGACGCATGGTCCAGAGGTGGCCCCTGTACATGGTGGGGTGGACGCCACGAGTGTAGGGATACTCACCTGGGTAGCCGAGTTCTCGATGGTAGTCGTGTCCCACCCGATCGCCCGGATCGTAGATCGGCTCCACCTCCGCGGAAGACACCGAGGTGAAGTCGGCGTCGCGCGTATTCTGCCAGGAGTATGCTCCGGCGAGCCATTCGGCCTTCGTTCGCGAGCCGTCGCGCACGTCATCCACGTCGCACCCTTTCACCCGTCCAGTTCCAGGAGTCCGGTCGGTGGGCGGCTACCTTCCCAGCGAAGCCCGGCTTATGATGATCCGCTGCACTTCCGACGTCCCCTCGTAGATCTCGGTGATCTTGGCGTCCCGGTAGTAGCGCTCCACCGGGAACTCCTTCGTGTATCCGTAGCCACCCAAGATCTGCACCGCCTCGCCGGTGTGCTTCCTCGCCATCTCGCTGGCGAAGAGCTTCGCCCTGGCGCCCGCGACGGTGGCCGACGAGCCGTTCATCTTCAGGCACGCCGCCTTGTGTGTGAGCAGGCGGGCCGCTTCGAGGTCCTTGTCCATGTCGGCCAGCTTCCAGCGGATCGCCTGGAAGTCCGCGATCCTACGGCCGAACTGACGCCGCTCCTTCGCGTAGCGCGAAGCCGCGTCGAACGCCGCCTGCGTGATGCCGACCGCCTGCGCCGCGATGCCGATGCGCCCACCGTCCAGCGTCTTCATGGCAATGGAGAAACCCTCGCCTTCGGCGCCGAGCCGGGCGGACTCATGCACCCTGACGCCATCGAAGGTGAGAGCG
>DASRMJ010000208.1:0-4710 GCA_035647995.1 Thermoleophilia bacterium
GGGATGAAGCTCCAGAGACCCCTGAGCCACTGACGGTGGCGTGCGCGGGGGTCTCCCAGGACGAGAACCTGGTGACCCGGGCGCTGTTGGCCATTGAGAACGCGACCGGGTGGGTCTTCAGCGGCCACGTCACCGTGCGCAAGAACATCCCCACGGGCGCCGGCTTGGGCGGCGGCAGCTCGGACGGCGCGGCGGCGCTCCGCGCCGGCGCCGAGATGGTGGCGGAAGCGGGTGGCCCGAGGTTGACGCCGTCGCAACTGCACGGTCTGGCTCGCGGTCTGGGCGCCGACGTGCCCTTCTTCCTCGATCCGATGCCCGCTCTCGCCCGTGGCGTCGGCGATCTGCTGGAGCCGTTGGAGCTGCCGCCCCTGCCGCTGGTCCTGCTGCTGCCGGAGAGCCCGCTCTCCACAGCGGACGTCTACCGTGCCTTCGACGGCCTCGCCGCCGGCCCCGAGCCCGCCGCCACATCCACGTCCGCCGCCGCGGCGCCCGTCGCCTCCTCCGACCTTGCCGCCGGCTCCGGGTCCGCCGCCACTCCCGAGCCCGCCGCCGTCCCCGGACCTGCCGACACCTTCGAGGAGCGTTTCCTTGCCGCTGAGCGGGGCTGGAGAGGTCTCTCTTCGGCCTGGTCGTCGGGTGCCTGTGGTGTCGAGGAGGTGGTCCTCGAGGCGGCACGGCTGCTCCGCAACGACCTGGAGGAGGCGAGCCTCCAGCTGCGCCCCGGACTCGCCTCTACCCGCGCCGCCCTCGATGCGGAGGAGGTGTCGGGCACTCTCATGAGCGGGTCCGGGCCCACACTCTTCGGCCTGTGTGCGTCATCGGCGGTGGCGCAGGCGGTGGCGCAGAGGCTTTGCGCGCGCGGCTACGACGCGCGCGCCGTCGTGACCGGGGGAGCGCCGGCTCCGCGTGGTCCGCTTCCTTGACACCTTCGGGTGCCCTGCCTATACTTCCCGGGCCGGCGCGGGCCTTGACGCTTCATGCATTGCGCGGGTTCGCTGGGGCGTAGCCAAGTGGTAAGGCAACGGGTTTTGGTCCCGTCATTCGTAGGTTCGAATCCTGCCGCCCCAGTTTCCTGATTTCTGGTCCATTCTTCCCTGCGTGGTGTTCGACGGCGGCGGGAGTCTGGTAGGCTCCATGTCGGCACCTTCGGGGGCCGTGCGTCGAGGGATCCTCATCGGGGGCGCGCATCATCGTGAGTGAATCGATCGACACCGCGGTCATTCTTGCGGCCGGGCTCGGCACGCGGATGCGGTCGACCCTACCCAAAGTCCTGCACCAGGTGTGCGGTCTTCCTCTGATCACCCACGTCACGCGCGCCGCGGCACAGGCCGGCGTCGAACGTCTCGTCGTGGTGCTGCGGCCGGGGCAGGAAGAGGAGCTGGCGCCCCATCTGCCGCCGTCGGCATCGGTCGCGGTCCAGAAGGAGCAACGTGGCACAGGTGACGCCCTGCTCGCGGCGGGCGCGATGCTCGGTGACGGCCACGTGCTCGTGCTGCCGGGCGACACGCCGCTTCTCACCGCCGACATCCTGACCGGTCTCGTGCGGCTCTGGTCCGAATCGGGGGCCGACGCGGCTCTGCTCACTCTGACGCCACCCGATCCCACCGGCTACGGCCGCGTGCTCCGCGATCCCGAGGGCATGGTGGAGCGCATCGTCGAGCACCGTGACGCCACCCCGGCTGAGCGGGAGGTGCGTGAGGTGAACGCCGCCGTCTACATCCTTCCGGCCCGCGAAGCGCTCGAGCTTCTGGCTGGGCTCGACCGCGACAACGACCAGGGGGAGCTGTACCTCACCGATGTGATAGCCGGTCTGCGGAGTCGCGGGGCGCGGATCGCAGCTCTGTGCGCCCCGGATCACCGCGTCGCTCTTGGCATCAACAACCGGGTGGAGTTGGCCGAGGCCCAGGGCATCATGGGCCGGCGCATCCTGGAGGCGTGGATGCTGGCCGGCGTCACCATAGAGGATCCCGGCTCCACCCACGTGGACGCCGGCGTCGAATTGGAGCCCGACGTGCACCTACTCCCCTTCACGTGTCTGCGGGGGACCACCCGCGTGGCGCGGGGCAGTGAGATCGGACCGGGCTCCACTCTGGTGGACACGGTCGTCGGGGCCGGGAGCTTCGTGCGCCACTCCTACACCAACGGCGCCGTGCTTGAGGCGGGTGCCCAGGTTGGGCCCTTCACCTATCTGCGACCCGGCGCGAACCTTCTGGAGGGCGCCAAGGCCGGGGCCTTCGTGGAGATCAAGAAGAGCACCATCGGCAAGGGCAGCAAGGTGCCTCACCTGAGCTACATCGGCGACACCCGAATCGGTTCCGGCACCAATATCGGGGCGGGGAACATCACGGCCAATTACGATGGCTTCGAGAAGCACCCCACCTCCATCGGTGATAACGTGAGGACGGGTTCCGACGCGGTCTTCGTGGCCCCGGTCACGGTCGGCGACGAAGCCACTGTCGGGGCGGGATCTATCATCACCAAGGACGTCCCGGCTGGAGCTCTGGCGGTCGCGCGCAGCAGACAAAGGAACATTCTTGAGTATAGACAAAAGGGTCGAACGCATCCGTCTTCCGAGGACGCAATGAGGGGAGGGGCGGCGGCGGAAGACCACCGCGTCGCCTCCGACGAACAGGGAGGATCAGATGAGTGACGGGTCCGGGCGCCAGGCCTCCGTCCTATGCGCGACGTACCGTTCTCTGATGTTGTTCTCGGGCCGTGGCAACCCGGAGCTGGGCGCGAAGATCGCCGAGAAGCTGGGGATCCGCCTGGGATCCGTTCTGACAAAGACCTTCGCCGACGGCGAGATCTACGTCAAGTATGGGGAGTCTGTCCGAGGTGCCGACGTTTTCATCGTGCAGCCCACCTGTCGGCCGGTGAACGAGAACCTGATGGAGCTGCTCATCATGATCCAGGCCGCCAGACTCGCCTCGGCCCACCGGATCACGGCCGTGGTGCCGTGGTACGCCTACTCCCGCCAAGACAAGAAGAGCCAGCCGCGGGAGCCCATCACCGGCCGCTTGGTGGCCGATCTCCTGGTGGCCGCAGGCGTCGACCGCGTCCTGACCATGGACCTCCACGCCGGACAACTCCAAGGCTTCTTCAGCATCCCCGTGGACCACATGACCGCCGTGCCCATGCTGGCCGATTACTTCAAGTTCAAAGGGCTCGACGATCTGGTGGCGGTCTCGCCCGACGCCGGGGGTGTTAAGATGGCCAAGCGCTTCGGGGATCGCCTGGGAGCGTCGCTCGCCGTGCTCACGAAGTTGAGGCCCGAGCACAACGAGGCGAAAGTCATGCACGTCATCGGTGACGTCGCCGGGAAGACGGCCATCATCGTCGACGACATAATCGACACGGCTGGGACCCTCTGCAAAGGGGTGGAAGCGCTGCTCGAGAGAGGCGCGAAGGAGGTCTACGCAGCTGCGACGCACCCCGTGCTTTCGGGCCCGGCGTACGAGCGCATAGCGGCGTCGAACTTGAAGGAACTCGTCATCACCGACACTATCCCCCTGCGGACCGATGTGCGGCGCGACAAGATCGTAGCGCTGTCTACCGCCGGGATATTGGCCGACACTATCCACAACGTCTTCGCCGACGAGTCTGTGAGCGCCCTCTTCCAGGGCGAGAACCAGCTCTTCTAGCACAGGCGAGACTCAAGTATCAGGGAGAGATTATGGACACCGTCAAACTCACCATCCACCCGCGGGAGGAGTCCGGCAAAGGACCCTGCCGCCGTCTGCGCGCCGCCGGCTTGATCCCGGCGGTCGTGTACTCGAAGGGCCAGCCGAGCGTCTCCATCAGCATCGCGGCGGCCGACTTGAAGCCGGCCCTCGCGGGCGGTTCGAACGTCGTGCTGGAGTTGCACTACGCAGACAGCAAGGCCCGCAAGAAGCACTACGCAGTGGTCAAGGACACGCAGCGCCTCGCCACTCGCCCTCGGCTGCTGCACCTCGACCTGCACGAAGTCGATCTGAAGCAGGAGATCGAGGCCCCCGTCGCCGTCGAGTTGTTGGGGATACCGGCCGGCGTGGACGAAGGCGGAGTGCTCGAGCACTCCCATCGTGAGGTCGTGGTGCGGGCACTGCCGACTTCGGTGCCGTCTAATCTGGAACTCGACGTGAGCGCCCTGGGCATCGGCGACAACCTGCGGGTGTCCGATCTGGTGGCTCCCGACGGCGTCGTCATCCTCGACGATCCTGAGACCGTCCTGGCTTCGGTGCACGCGCCGCGGATTGAAGAAGTGGAGGCGGAAGAGGAAGCCGAGACGTTCGAAGCAGCGGAAGGTGAAGCGGCCGAGCCGTCCGCGGCAGGCTCGACTGAGTAGTAGTCTCGGTCCGCACGCAGAAGATGCGAGGACGCCGAGCTGTGCCTCCCGGCGCGGCCGCGGCGTCCTCGACGTTCCGGGATTCGTGTTGAGCGAGTCCCTGACCCCGGCAGCTCTTCGAGGTAGTTGAACATGTTCTTGGTCGCGGCCCTCGGCAATCCGGGGCCCCAATATCAGCGGCACCGTCACAACGTGGGCTTCATGGTGGCTGAAGAGCTACGTGTGCGTCACGGGTGGCCGGCCTTCCGCACCCGCTATCAGGGGCTGTTCGGTGAAGGCACCATGCTCGGGCGCCGCGTGGGGCTGCTGCTGCCCATGACGTTCATGAACCGCTCCGGGCAGGGCGTCGCCGAAGCCGCCCGCTTCTACCGCATCCCGGTGGAAGG
>DASRMJ010000209.1:0-2801 GCA_035647995.1 Thermoleophilia bacterium
CTGTGGGAGCTCGTCGGTGAGCAGTTCCCGCTTCAAGGCGCGGTGGAAGACGTAGACGCGGTGTGCCCGGTCTGTCACGTGCGCGCGCACGTGGGGCCCGGAGCCGAGACGGGGAACGCCTTCGCCTGCGGCCTCTGCGGCGCCGAGCTGACGGTCGACGCCTCGTCGGGCACGCCGAGCCTGGTAGCGGCCGAGGCATAGCGAGCCGCCGGGGGCGACGATGCTGTGGCGCTCGGAGGCAGCTAGTAGGTGATGACGGGCCGACCAAGGTCGGCCCGTAGCGTACCGAGTGCTTCCGCCGTCTCAGCCGGCACCGATACCGCCGCGGGATCGCCGTCAGAGACGTAGCGCAGACCGGGCTCATCCTTGAACGCCTGGATGGCCTCGCGGAGCGCGTTCCCCCTGACGATCACTCGGGGGATGTGGAGTGGGTCGAACTCCTGCGAGAAGGGCGACGGAGAAGCGCCGCCCGAGACCTTTAGGGCTGCGATGTAGCCGTAGGCTATGGACTCCCACGTGCCGCTCCGAAGGATGGCGTCATCCGCCGGGTACTCGCCCAGCGGGATGGAGAGGGTCTGCACCTTGTAACCCGATCCGACCATATCCTCGATCATCTTCGCGGAGAGCGCCAGCTGTTTCGTGCTCTCCTCGGCGTAGGCTTCTTTGAGGTTGAGGTGACTCACGGTGTGGCTGCCCACCTCGTACCCCCACTCCACAAGGCTTCGCAGCTTCTTCGTCTGGTAGTCGGGCTGGCCGAACAGCACGTGGTCGTCGGGCCGCACGTCGAGCAGCACGTAGAACGAGGCGCGAGAGGCCCAGCCGCCCGACCGGACCGCCGCCTCCATGATGCCCACCGCGCTGTCGGGGTCGATGGTCTGGTCGTCAAGGATGCGGTACTGGCCCGGGCTGGAGTCGTCGAAGGTGAGCACTACCGGTGTCTTGCCGGCGGCAACCTCGATGTTGCCGGTGGCCAGGTCGCGCACGTCGATCGGATAGAAGCCTTCGGACTTGAGCAGGTCGATATCCGCTCGGAATTGCTCAGGGGTGCGGGTCCAGTCGGCCTCCGGGGCCCCGATCTGGTGGTATTCGAGCACGAGGATCCTTCCAAGTTCGTTCGCGCCCATTGCGGCTGCGCGTGCGGAGGTCATGGGGCCGGTGGGCGCTGCTGCCGCGCCGGCGGGCGATGTGGAGTCCGTGGGCGCGGACGGAACACGGTCACCTCCGAGGAAGGCGCCGCCGGCGAGCCCCAGAAGGGCTCCGGTCACGAAAAGGGTGAGGATCACCCGGGATATGTTCTGGTTGGCCATGGGGATGCAAAGTAGCAGAAACGAGACCGACTGACCACGCGGGCGCCACGCGCGGGGTGGGTGTCACCGGCCCCGGATGAAGTCGATTCTGCTAGACTACCGGTCCTATGGGTGAGTACTTCAGCCCTCCGCGCAGGCGCGCACGACTCTACGCCGGCCCCGTCAGCGTGCTGGTGATAGTGGCCGGGCTCGCAGCCTTTGCGGTGGGCTTTGTTCTCTTCTGGGGTGTGGGCCATCGACTTGCGGGCGGTGAGTTCGAGTTCGCTCTTCCGCGCTTCGGAAGTGAGACTCCGCGGGTGGAGGAAGTGGCGAAGGGTCTCGCCACGCCGATCGAATATCCCACGCAGGTGACGTTCGATCCCGTAGCCTACCGAGACGCACACTACGTCCCCGTCAAAGGCATCTACATCTCGAGTTGGATCGCAGGGTCGCCCGATCTCTTCGCGCAGCAGATCTCCCTCGTGGACCGCACCGAGCTCAACGCCATGGTTATCGACGTCAAAGACGCCACGGGGTACGTCTCGTACGACTCCCAGGTGGCCCTCGCGGACGAACTCGATCTTGAGGAGCATCGGATCAAAGATATCGGGGCCGTGGTGGCCGCGTTGAACGAGCACCACATCGTCCCGATCGCCCGCATCGTCTGCTTCAACGACAAGCTCCTCTCTGCGCGTCGCCCGGAGTGGGGGGTGCAGCACAAGAACGGCGGCCTCTGGCACGACAAGGACGGGAATTCCTACACGAACGCGTACGATCGGCGAGTGTGGGAGTACTTGGTGCAGTTGGCGGAGGACGCCGCCTCGCGAGGCTTCCGCGAGATCCAATTCGACTACGTGCGCTTCCCGAGCGACGGGAAGATCTCGGATGCGGTGTATCCGGGGCGGAGCGGCCCGACGGAGGATGCGATCGCCGAGTTCCTGGCGTTCGCCAGACAGCGGCTCGATAAGCGGGGCGTGTGGGTGTCGGCCGACGTGTTCGGCCTGACGGTCCACGTGAGAGACGACCTCGGCATTGGTCAGAAGATAGAGAAGGTGGCCGCCAATGTGGACATCGTGAGCCCGATGATCTACCCGTCGCACTACAGGGCGGGGTCGTACGGCATCGCCGCCCCGAACTCCTCGCCGTATGAAGTCATCACCAAAGCAATGGCAGACTCCGGCGCTCGACTCAGCGGCAGCGGAGCGATCGTGCGGCCTTGGCTGCAGGACTTCTCGCTCTACGGCGTCACCTATGGAGAGACCGAGGTGAGAGCCCAGATCAAGGCAGTCGAGGACCAGGGGTTCATGGAGTGGATCCTCTGGGATCCATCGGTGAAGTACGTAGAAGCGGCGCTTCGCCCCGGATAGCGGTGACAGGGAATCGCCTCGTTCGCGCCGGCGGCACGATCCGTCCGATCAGCCCTGATCGAGCTCCAGGACGAGGGCCACCTCGTCGCAATCAGGAAAGTGCACGCAGTGGACACACTCGCGCCAGATCTTGTGAGGGAGCTCCGAC
>DASRMJ010000210.1:0-3994 GCA_035647995.1 Thermoleophilia bacterium
CCTCCAGAGGCAGGCGCGCGTAGGTGGGCAGGACATATTCGCGATCCAGAGCCGCGATATCCGGGGCGATGCGCGGCACGGTCGCCCCAATGCCCCCGCCGGGTACGGCGCTCATGCCTCCCCCCCGTCGCTTCCGGCCGATCGCCTGACCATAGTGCCGACGCCGGAGTCCTCAGTGAGTATCTCGAGCAGGATCGAGTGGGCGACCCGGCCGTCGATGATGTGCGCGGAACGCACGCCGGCATCGAGGGCGGTCAGAACTGCCTCAAGCTTGGGGATCATCCCCCGCGACACGCGACCAGATCCCATCAACGCCCGCACCTCGTCGGCGCTGCACTCCGAGATCAGACTGTTCTGGTCGTCGAAGTCGGAGTATAGGCCCGCAACGTCCGTCAAGAACACGATCTTCTCCGCCTGCAGGGCGGCCGCAACAGCGGCGGCCACGGTATCCGCGTTTATGTTGAAGCTCTCACCATCGGGGCCGGCTCCCACGGAGGCCACCACCGGCACGTAGTCGTCCTCGAGCAGTCGGAGGAGGCTCGTGTTGACCGTGTGCACCTCTCCCACGAAGCCGAGTTCCACCGGCGATCCATCGGAGCCGCGGCGCTCGAGCTTCCGTGCCTGCAGAAGGAGTCCGTCATCTCCTCCGAGGCCCACAGCCTGCGCCCCACGCTGATTGATCAGGCTGACTATCTCCTTGTTGACCTTCCCCACGAGCACCATCTTGGCCACCTCCATGGCGGCCTTGTCGGTGACCCGGAGACCGTCCACGAACCGCACCGGCAGGTCGAGCCTGTCCATGAGACCCGACACCTCGTTGCCCCCGCCGTGCACGATTATCGGGCGGATGCCCACGTAGCGCAGAAGGACTATGTCGGTGGCGAACTCGTCCTTGAGGTCGGCGGAGCTCATCGCCGCCCCGCCGTACTTGATCACCACCGTCTTTCCGCTGAATTGCCGGATGTACGGAAGGGCTTCGAGAAGGGTCTCCACCCGTTTCCGGTACGCTTCACGCATCGGCCGAGCCTCCTAGGTGTGGTATTCGGCGTTGATCGTGACGTACTCGTGGCCGAGGTCGGCGAAGTAGACCTCGGCGGTGCCCACTCCGCTCTTAAAGTCGAGCACGACGTCGACCTCGCTCCCGTGCATGACCTCTCGCAGCCGAGCGGCCTCCTCCGGCTCCAGGGAAACGGCCGTCGCGCGCTCCACCAGGGTCACCCCGCCTATACGCAGCGTCACGCTCGGGAACGAGCGGGCGGGCAATGCGGCTCCCGCGGCGCTCAGTATGCGCCCCCAGTTGGGGTCGCACCCATACATGGCCGTCTTGACCAAGGTCGAGTTCGCGACGGCCCTGGCGGCGAGGTTGGCGTCTTCGTCGTCGGGCGCGCCGTCGACCCGGAGACGCATCACCTTGGTGGCGCCCTCGCCGTCGGCGACCATCATCAAAGCCAGACGAAGGAGCGCGTAGCGCAGGGCCGACCCAAGACGACCCACTCCTTCGGCGACCAACTCGACTCCGCTCGCGCCGCTCGCCAGGAAGAAGACGGAGTCGTTGGTGCTCATCTCGCCGTCCACGGTGACGCGGTTGAAGGTGTGCCCCACCTCTCTCGAGAGCAGACTCGAGGCCACCGTGGGCGGCACCAGAGCATCCGTGGTGACCACGCAGAGCATGGTGGCCATCCCGGGCGCGATCATCCCCGCGCCCTTCGCGCACGCTCCCACACGCACGGCCCCGTTGGGAGTATCGAACTCCAAGGCAACCGCCTTGTCGAAGCGGTCGGTGGTCATGATGGCCGCGGCGAAGCGCGCGCCTCCAGTGCGGCTCAGTTCCGCGACTGCCCCTCGCACCCCAGCCGTCAGCCTCTCCTGGTCGAGGGGTACGCCGATGATGCCCGTGGAAGCGACACCGACCCTCTCGACGGGAAGCTCCAGGCCGGTCGCGCACGCGCTCTGCATGGCCCTAGCCACCGCGAGCCCCTCCGCCCCGGTGCACGCGTTGGCGTTGCCGCTGTTCATGGCCACGGCGGCCAATCTCGGAAGCGCGGTCTCCTTTCGACTCACCACCACCGGGGCCGCCGCGAAGGAGTTGCGCGTGAACACCGCGGCCCCCACCGAAGCCGTGCGGTACTGATGCTCGACGGCGACGACGCCCACGTCTGGCCGGCCGCTCTCCTTGATCCCGGCGGCCACCCCGGCCGCCACGAAACCGCGGGGAAAGGTGACGCCGACCTCTTCCGCTTCGTGCACCTCAGTCACCTTCGCGGGGAGACTGAGGAACAGTGACGACCGCGGATCCACCACGAGGGGATGACCAGGACCTGCCGTCTCACTCATGCGCGCGCCCCCAGTCCCATGGTCTCCGGAATCCCCGCCATGATGTTCATGTTCTGCACCGCCTGTCCTGAGGCACCCTTGACCAGATTGTCGATCACGCCGACGATCTTGTAGAGGCCGGCATCCGCGTCCACCCGCACGGCCATCCGACAGAAGTTGGTGTGCTGCACCTCCCCAAGGCTCGGCACGTCCCGGCGCACCTCCACGAACGGCTCACCTTCGTAGGCCGAGACGTACATCTCCTCGAGTTCGTCCTGGCTCAGGAGAGGTGCGACGGCCCCGGTGGCCGCAACGACGCCGGGAATGCAGTACACCGTGGCAAGTATCCCTCGGTCGACAGGAAGAAGATGAGGAGTGAACGACACCGGCAGACTGCGCCCGGCGGCGGCTCCCATCTCCTGGAGCATCTCTGAGGTGTGCCGATGACCCAGCTCGCCGTAGGCCCGAAAGTCGTCGTGCACCGTGCAGAAGTGCGTCTTCCGAGACGGCGACCGACCGGCCCCAGAGACACCCGACTTGGCATCGACGATGACGCGCCCGACCGATCCCAGGCGCAACAAAGGCAGCGCCGCAAGCAGGGAGACGGTGGGGAAGCAGCCGGGATTGGCCACAAGCCTCGCGTGGGCGACGGCATCCCGATAGACCTCGGGGATGCCGTAAACGGCCTCCCCGAGCAGGTCGACCCGCGGATGTTCGAATCCGTACCAGCGAGGATATGCATCGGGCTCACTCAAGCGGAAGTCTGCGCTGAGGTCGACGACTTTGTGACCGGCGTCGAGCAGTTCCGCCACCACCGGATGGGCGGCCGCATGCGGATAGCACACGAACACATACTCAGAGTCGGCGACCCGCTCAGCCGCGTACTCGACGTAGGCACCGCGCACCCGCAGCTGTGGGAAGAGATCGGGCACGGTCCGACCCGCGTATGAGACGGAGGTGAGCGCGTCCAGGCGTACCTCGGGGTGCCGATCGAGGAGGTCGGTCAGCACCATCCCTGTGAACCCGGTGGCCCCCACGATGCTTGCAGTGATCACGCCCACTCCCCGCGTCGAACCCAGATACCTACGAACCTGACTGCATAAGTATACCGTTGCATGCAAATACATGCAACCGAATATGGCCGCCAACCGCATCCGCCTGGTCTACGATCGCCGGCGGGCCGGTCGCCCCCGGCTACGTCAAAGTCCGGCTAAGTACGCAACTCCGCACCAATCGATACCCGGAGCTCTTCGAGCATCGCGGCTCGCAACTCGTTGACCTCGGTCTCCTGAAGCGTGCGCTCCGACGACCGGTAGGTGAGTCGGAGGGCCAGGCTCTTTCGACCCTCGCCCACCTGCGGCCCCACGTAGACGTCGAACACCTGCACGTCCTGCAGGAGCTCATCACCCGCCCGTTTGACTGCGGCCACCAGGTCGATAGCTGGCACGTCGAGCCCAACAACCAGCGCCAGGTCTTGTGTCAAAGCCGGATGCGTGAGGAGGTCTTCGAAGAGCGGCAAGACCCGGCGCGCTGACAACAACGCATCGAGGTCGAGCTCCGCCGCGAGGGCGGTCCCGGGGAGCCCGAACGCCTTCAGCACCAGCGGGTGGACCTCGCCCACCCAGCCTAGAGCCACCGGCCCAGCGGGATCACTCGGTCGTGCCGAGTCGACGCCGACGGT
>DASRMJ010000211.1:0-3669 GCA_035647995.1 Thermoleophilia bacterium
GTACCATCTCGCCTCGTCTCGATCGCAGTTGTGGCTATCGGAGCGTGCGAGCAGCACTGCGGCGCTCCTCTCTGTGGCAGCCTTCCTTGGCCGCATCACCATCGCGGGCCTCGTGCTCGTGGCTCTTCACTTCCTCACGCCCCTCGACGTCGTGGCCGTGGCCGTGGCGTTCGTCGCCCTCTTCAGCATACTGAGCGGCTACGCGCTGTACCGCTTCGCGAAGAAGGGCAGTGGCCCAGGTATCTCCTCGCAAGTCTTGCCTTAGAAGGAGTGTTGCGTGTCTACGGAAGCTGAAGCGAGCAAGGTCACAGAGGCTCTTCACGAGCTGAACGTGCAGCAGGTCATCCAGCTGCCCAAGCTCGGGCCGATCGATCTCTCGATCACGAACGCCGTGCTCTACATGTGGCTCTCGGCGCTCCTGGTTTTCGTGTTCTTCTTCGTCATCAGCCGGCGCCTGAAGAAGGAACCCGACACTCTGCAGACCATCGGGGAGATACTCCTGAACTTCGCCACCGGCCATCTCACTGGTCAGATAGGCGAGAAGGGTAAGAAGTACTACTACCTCATTCTTACGATCTTCGCCTATATCTTCACGATGAACATCCTCGGCTTGGTGCCCAAGCCTGAGTTCCTGAAGCCCTACACGCCTACCGCGAACATCAACGTCACTTTCGGGATGGCGTTCGTCGTGTTCCTGGTGGTGCAGTTCCAGGGCTTCCGTCATCACGGGTTCCGCGGATACCTCGGCTCCTGGCTCACCCCCCCGGGTGTGCCCAAAGCCCTGGCTATCCCGCTGAACCTCGTCTTCTTCGTGGTTCACCTGATGGGCGAGCTCTTCAAGCCCCTCTCGCTAGCCATCCGGTTGTTCGGCAACACGATCGCGGGTCACCTGGTCATCCTCGTGATGCTGGGCCTCGTGATCGAGTTCCAGAGCTACCTGATCGCAATCCCCCCCCTCGCGTTCGTGCTGGCGATGAACGGGTTCGAGATCTTTGTAGCCTTCATACAGGCCTACATCTTCGCGCTCCTCTCGGTGATCTACATAGAGTCCGCGATCTACGCGGGCCACTAAACAATGCTACGAAAGGAGTAGTACCAAGTGGATGCTGAAACCGCAGCCAAACTTGCCGCCGGTCTTGGGATGGGTCTTGCCACCCTCGGCCCCGGTCTGGGCATCGGCTACATGACCGGTCGCACCGCCGACGCCATCGCTCGGCAGCCGGAAGCCTCCGGTGACATCCGTACCGCCATGATCATTGGTGTGGCCCTGGCCGAAGCGCTCGCGCTGTATGCCTTCGTCATCGCCATCCTCCTAGCGGTCGCCAGCTAGGACACACGATTGGGCGCCGGGGGCCGCGAGGCCCCCGGCGCGATCACCACTGAGGAGAGCTTGAGCCGAGCATGAAGATCTTTGAGATAGACCCGGGGCTGTTCATCTGGTCGATGCTGACCTTCATCCTTCTGGTCCTCCTTCTGTACAAGTTCGCCTTCGGGCCTCTGATGGCGCTCCAGAAGCAGCGTCAGGACGAGATCCACTCGTCGATCCGGGAGTCGGAAGGTCTGCGCGACGAAGCTCACGCGCTGCTGGAGGACTACAAGAAGCAGCTCGCGTCCGCCCGGCAGGAGAGCGAAGACATCCTTGAACGGGCCCGCAAGATAGGCGAGAACACCAAAGGGGAGATCCTGGACGAGGCCAAAGCCCAGGCGGAGTGGGCGGTTGAGAAGGCTCACGAGCAGATCGAGCGCGAGACCCGCCAGGCGCTGCAGGAGATCAAGGCGGAGGTCGCGGCGTTGACCCTGCTGGCCACCGAGAAGGTCACCAGGAAGACCCTCACCGCACAAGACCACCTGGACCTGATCAACGAGGCGATCGCCGAGATCGACCTGGGCAAGTTCAGCGAGAACTAGGAAGAGAGACCGGTGAGTCAGACCAGGATCGCCAGAGTTTACGCCGGGGCGCTGTACGAAGCGGCCGTCGACGCGGGGAAGGTCGACGAGGTCCGCGGGGACCTGACCGCTTTCGTGGATGCCCTCGCGCAGTCCGCAGAGTTGCGGGCCTTTCTGCTGAACGAGCAGCTCCCCGGCGAGGAGAAGAAGCAGGCCCTTATGCAGATGACGGAGGGGGGAGAGGCCCTGGTGCGCAACTTCCTGCGCGTGCTCGTGGACAAGCACCGCGAGTCGGTGTTGGAAGAGGCCTCGGTCGTGTTCGTGGACCGTGCCGAGAAAGACGCGGGGGTCGTGAAGGTGGAGTTGGCAACGGCTGTGCCCGTTCTCGACGCGATGCGGGAGAGCCTGGTGAAGTCCCTGGAGACCTCTCTGGGGAAGAGAGTGGAGCTGACCCTTACCGTGGACGAGTCCGTCCTCGGCGGGGTGAAGCTGCGCATTGGAGATAGGATCGCGGACGCGAGCCTCCGGCATCGGCTGGAAGGTCTGCGCGCCCGCTTGGTAAGCCCCACGGCAAGGTTGGAGGGTTCAGTTGAAGCTGCGTCCTGAGGAGATAACCGCGGTCCTCAAGTCCCGGATCAAGGACTATGAGGCCGAAGTCGACATGCAGGAGGTCGGCACCGTCGTCATGACGGGTGACGGCATCGCCCGCATCCATGGTCTCGAGAATGCCGTGGCCTCCGAGATGCTCGAGCTTCCGCACGGGGTGACGGGCTTGGTGCTCAACCTCGAGGAGGACAGCGTCGGCGCCGTGCTCCTCGGCGAGAGCACGCTGATCAAGGAGGGCGACCTGGTCAAGCGCACAGGCAAGGTCATGCAGGTGCCTGTGGGCGACGCCCTCGTGGGCCGGGTGGTGAGTCCCCTCGGCATCCCCCTGGACGACAAGGGCCCTATTGAGACCACCGAGTTCCGTGCGGTGGAGTTCAAGGCGCCCGGAGTCATCCGGCGTCAGCCGGTGACGGAGCCCCTGCAGACCGGTCTCAAGGCCATCGACTCCATGATCCCCATCGGTCGCGGCCAGCGCGAGCTGATCATCGGCGACCGCGGCACGGGCAAGACGGCCATCGCAGTGGACACCATCATCAACCAGAAGGGCCAGGACGTCATTTGCGTCTACGTGGCCATCGGTCAGAAGGCTTCCACCGTGCGCCAAGTGTTGGCCAAGCTCGAGGACCACGGCGCCATGGAGTACACCATCATCGTGATGGCCGGGGCCTCCGAGGCCGCTCCGCTGCGCTACATCGCCCCGTACGCGGGGTGCGCCATGGCGGAGTTCTACACCTACCAGGGCAAAGCCGCCCTCTGCATCTACGACGACCTCACCAAGCAGGCCGACGCCTACCGGCAGATGTCGCTGCTGCTCCGTCGTCCTCCGGGCCGCGAAGCGTTCCCGGGCGACGTGTTCTACCTGCACAGCCGCCTGCTGGAGCGTGCCTGCAAGCTCTCCGACAAGGAGGGTGGGGGGTCGCTCACCGCTCTGCCCATTATCGAGACCCAGGCCGGCGACGTGTCCGCCTACATCCCCACCAACGTGATCTCGATCACCGACGGCCAGATCTTCCTGGAGTCGAACCTCTTCTACGGCGGCGTGCGTCCGGCCATCAACGTGGGCATCTCGGTGTCCCGGGTGGGCGGCGATGCGCAGATCAAGGCCATGAAGAAGGTGGCCGGCTCGCTGCGCCTCGACCTCTCCCAGTATCGCGAACTCGAGGCCTTCGCCAAGTT
>DASRMJ010000212.1:0-3545 GCA_035647995.1 Thermoleophilia bacterium
GGCCCAAGAACCTCGCCCCGGCGAAGCCGGAAAACACCGCAGCCAACCCGAGGACGACCAGCGGCAGGGTCATCACCCAGGGAGACTCGCGCACTGCCTCCTGTTCTCCCGAGGTGCGGGGCTCTCCGAAGAACACGAGGAAGAAGAGACGTGCGATGTAGAAGGCGGTCAGCAGGCTGGCCGCAAGAAGACCGACCGCGAGGACCGGATGGTGCTCGAGCAGAGCCCCCACGACCTCTTCCTTGCTCCAGAATCCGGCGAAGGGCGGGATACCGGCAAGGGCCAGCCCTCCGGCGGCGAAGGCCCAGGTGGTCACTGGCATCGACTTGGCCAGCCCGCCCAGTTCATGCACCGCCTGCCTTCGGGTGGCGTGGATCACGCTGCCGGCGGCCAGGAACAGAAGGGCCTTGAACGAAGCGTGTGTGAAGAGGTGGAAGATGGCGGCGCTCGGCGCCCCGGCGCCGAGCGCCGCCATCATGAAGCCCAGCTGGCTGATGGTCGAGTACGCCAGCACCTTCTTGATGTCCTTCTGGGTGACCGCGACGGTCGCAGCAGCGAGCGCGGTGAACACCCCGACATACGCCACGACAGCCAGGGCCGCGGGCGCAGCCGCGAACAGCGGGAAAGAGCGGGCCACGAGATACACGCCCGCGGCGACCATGGTGGCGGCATGGATAAGTGCCGACACCGGCGTCGGCCCCTCCATGGCGTCGGGAAGCCATACGTGCAGCGGGAACTGGGCCGACTTGCCCGCCGCACCCGCGAACACCAGCAGCGGTATCGCGACAGCCCACGCGCCGTCGAAGCCCGGCGCGCCTGCCCACGCGAACACCGTGTCGTAGTCGAAAGAACCTGTCTGCGACACGATGGCGAACAACGCCACCAGCAATCCCAGGTCACCCACGCGGGTGGTCAGGAAAGCCTTCTTGCCCGCCGCCGCAGCTGCCGGACGCTCGAAATAGAAGGAGATCAGCAGGTACGAACTCGCGCCCACGAGTTCCCACGCCACGTACAGCAAGAAGAGGTTCGACGACAGCACCAGGAGCAGCATGGCGGCGGTGAACAGCGACAACTCCGCGAAGTAAACCGAGACATCCCGGTCGCCGCGCATGTACCCCACCGAGAAGAGATGCACGAGAAAGGCGACCGCGGCCACGACCACCGCCATGACCGCCTGCAACCCGTCGAGCCGCAGACTGAACGGCACCTCCAGATCGCCCACATGGAACCAGACCGCGCTCACGGACACGTCGGTGCCGGCACTGTAAGAGAGCAGGCCAACCACCGCAAGGACGAGCGCCGTGAGAGCGCCCGCCACCGACAACCGACCGGCAAGTCGGGCCCATCTTCGGGCGCTGAGTTCCCCACGGCGCGACGTCACCGCCGCCCCCGCCAGCACAACGACGCACACGAGCAGAGGGACTCCGAAAATGGCCACCAGCACGAACGCCATGCCGTCAGCCCCTCAACAGGTCGATGATATGCACGTCGGTGCCGCCGAAACGGCGCCGCACCGCCAAGATCAGGGCAAGGCCCACCGCGGCTTCGCACGCGGCGATGCCTATGCCCAAAAGTGCGAACGTCTGCCCGGTCATCGCCTCGGGGTGGTGAAGGCGCGAGAAGGCCACCAGGTTGATATTCGCGGCGTTCATCATGATCTCCACGGACACCAGCAGGGAGATGGCATTCCTGCGTGTGAGCACGCCGAACACACCGACCGCGAAGAGGATGGAGGAGAGGGTGAGCGCCGCGGTCGTCACGGTCGCTCCCGTCTCACGATCGAGAGCGCCGTCACCACCGACGCCAGGAGGATCACACCCATGACCTCGAAGGGGCCGAGCTGCGCTCCCAGCAGGGCCCGACCGAGGGCGCCGACCGCGTCGTCCGGCGCCGGTGGCGCCTCAGCAAAGTCGACGGTCCACGAGGCCCACACGAGGCCGCCTCCGATAACACAGGCCAAGACGGCCCCCGACCGGGGGCGGTCTATGGCCGCGAGGGGGTGGCGCGCGCCCGACGCCGTCAGCATGAGCGCGAACAACATCAGCACGACGACGCCCCCCACATACACGAAGACCTGCACCACCGCGAGTAAATCGGCCGCAAGCAGATAGAACTCCCCGGCCACCGCTGTGAGGAAGGCGCCCAAGCCGATGATCGCCCTCAGAAGAGAGCGGGTGACCACCGAGTAGAGCGCTCCGGCGATCGCGACCACACCGAAGCCGGCGAAGAGCAGCTCCTGCGCACTCACACCTCGCGCTTCTCCCCGCGAGCGACGCGGCGGGCGACCCGGGGAGCGACCGATGGCGCCCGGTGGCCCCGCGACGACCGCCGACGTATCACGCTATCGCCCGCATGACTGCGGCGGCCAGCACCAAGTTGGCCAAGGACAGAGGAAGAAAGAACTTCCAGGCCAAGCGCATGAGTTGATCGGCCCGGAACCTGGGCAGGGTGAATCGGATCCAGATCCCCACGAACACGAGCCCACCCGTCTTGATCAGCAGCCAGACGACCGGGGGGAGCACCGGGCCGTTCCCGCCGCCGAGGAAGAGCAGGGCCCCGAAGGCCGAAGCCGCGAACAGACCCGCGTACTCCGCCAGGAAGAACAGAGCCCAGCGGAATCCCGAATACTCGGTGTGATACCCCGCCACCAACTCCGACTCGGCCTCAGGGATGTCGAAAGGGACGCGGTTCACCTCCGCCAACGAGGTCACGGCGTAGATGACGAAGCTCACGGGCAGCAGCACGATGTACGGAACGCGGCTCTGAGCCTCCAGAAGGTCCACGGTGCTCAGGGACCCGGCCAGCATTACCACGGTGACGACCGCCAGCCCTCGCGGGATCTCGTAACTGATGAATTGAGCCGACGAGCGCAGTCCGCCGAGGAACGAGTAGTTATCGTAGCTGGCCCATCCCGCGAGCAAGAGACCGACCACCGTTACCCCCGGCACTGCGAGGAAGTAGAGCACGCCCACGTTGAGGTCGCGCATCACCAGGGGCGCGCCGAACGGGATGACGGCCAAGGAGAGGATCGCGGGCACCGCCACTAGTAACGGTCCCAGCCCGAAGGCCACCGCATCGGCGCGAGCGGGGCGCACGTCCTCCTTCATGACGAGCTTCACCATGTCGGCGATCGTCTGCAGCGATCCGTGGGGCCCTGTGTGCATCGGCCCCACGCGCGCCTGCATGCGGGCGCCCACCTTGCGCTCCGCAAGCACCAACACCGCGGTGAGGACGCCGACGAGAGTAAACGAAACCACTCCCAGCAGCAGTCCGGCCGCGAAGGTTCCCGAGAGGCTCACTTCCAGACCAGAGCCCCTTTGCGCCACGCGTACGCGAGGCTGAGAGCCACCAGTGCGACGAAAGCGGCCACCTCTCCGAGTCCCGCCCACCCGGCGTCGCGCAGAACGGGAGCCACCGCGAACAGCAATAGGGTCTCCACCTCGAAGACGATGAAGACGAGCGCGAAGTTGTAGTAGGCCATGTGGAAAGGACGACGCGGGATGCTTGCCTGTGGCATCCCCGACTCGTACGCCTGCCCCTTCAAC
>DASRMJ010000213.1:0-2418 GCA_035647995.1 Thermoleophilia bacterium
CCCACGGGGATGACGGGAGGCAGTCCGCCCGCGCCAGAGCGGCGCGCAGTCCGGGGGCGCACAGCTCCCGCGCCGCGTCGGCCGTCAATCCGGCGTCGAGCAGGGCGTGAGCGGCGCATCCGGTGGTGGTGATGAGCACTCCCCGACGCAAAAGCTCCTTGGCGAGCACCACGTTCGAACGCTCGAAGGGCACTTTGGGCGTATTGCACGACACCAGGGTGGCCAGACCGGTGATGTCGCCCCGGATGCATCCGGGGATCCGAAAGTCCGCCGGCACCCTCGCCTGCCCCGCGGCGAGGAGATACTGACACTTCTTCGGATGGCTAGCATGAAAAGAGCCTAGCATCGCTATCGGACAGAACCGTATGGATAATCACGGAGGGTACGTGGCCTCGGCCCGGAACTACCCCTCTCGCAGCCATGTGGTTCCCTGTCCGTCCGTGCATCGGCATATCGCGGCCGCTTCGGGTTTCCGGTTACGTGGTGACGGACTCCTCTTGTTTGGCACTCTCACTTTAGTCCGCTACACAAGGAAGAGCAAAGCTGCCTTCCCTGTGCCTATCCGGCACGAATTCGTGGATTGATGGAGTACGCTGACCAACGCCCCGCCTTTGAGGACGGCCACCTCGCCGATCACGACACAGGCCCGTGCGCCCTATCCCGCGGTGGTGCTTGCCTTCTGACGTTTCAGCGTGGCTAGCACTGGGGATTTGATAGGTGTCGACGCCCAGCTCGCCCTGAGGAGATGGCGGCCCATGACCCGGCGCATCAGCGTGCCACGCGTCTTCCACGTCTTCGCCCTTTTCCTGGGTGCGTTGTCGCTCCTCGGTGCCCTCGGCAGCGCGCTCTGGGTTCTCGTCAGCTTTGGGCCGCCCATGGCCGACGACAACTACGGCCCCGCCTTCTGGGCCTTCGTGTTGGTCGTGCTCGGGGTCATCACCGCCTTCTCGGCCTGGAAACGGCGGCCGGAGCCGGTGTGGCTCGCCGCCTTCGCCCTCCTGGTCATTGGCATCGGCGGCATCTGGACCATCGGTTTTGTGGTAATCGCCGTCGCCTGCCCGGTCGCTCTGACCGCGTTCGTCTTAAGTTGCAACCGTCTGCTGTCGTGGTGGTTGCGCCTCCCGATTGAGCAGCTGCATCCCGGCGAGGGACGGTAGGAACGCTCACGGAGGCTGGCAGGTACTGGTCGAGAGTGGGGAAACTACTCGCGGCGCTCGCTTTCCTTGCCTCGCTCGCCGACGCCGGCAACAGGGAGCTCTTCGCGCATCTCAACCGCGACCAGATGCGCCACGACCACCGTCGCCAGCACTGGCCCATCTGGGGTGAGCATCATTGGCGGGAAGGCGCAGATGGGAGATCAGGCGTTCTCGCCATCGAGGCTGCCCGTTATCGCTACCACCTGGCCGATTCCCTCCCAGACCTCACCGAGCAACAGCTCGAAGCGAAGTTTGCCGTGCAAAAGCGAGAACCGGCAGCGATTGGACGCCATGCTGGGGGGAAGCCAAGTGCCTCCCATCCTTGGCGGCCGACGGAGAGCACTGGGATCAGGACCCTTGGCTCCTCGGCGTGGGGAACGGGGTGCTTGATCTGCGCACCGGCATCCTGCGGCCCGGCCGCCCAGAAGACAACGTCACCTGCTTCTGCGACGTCGTCTACGATCCGGCGGCCGTGTGCCCGCGCTGGCTCACCTTCCTCACGGAGGTGTTCGACGGTGACGCCGACCTCATCGACTTCGCCTGGCGCGTGACGGGCTACGCGCTGAGCGGCATCACCATCGAGCAGGTGCTCTTCCTCTGCCACGGCCGAGGCGCGAACGGCAAGAGCATCTTCCGCGCCCTCCTGCGCACGCGCCGATGACCTGTTCCGCACCGACCGCGCGCCCCAGTGTTTCACCAACTTCTAGGGGCCGCAGCCTCTGGGCGATCCGTCGCCCCCGCGGTTCACACGGCTGATTCATGCGCGTTTCGACCTTGGCCGGAGACTCGAGTGGGACCGCGTCGCCCCCGCCTCCGCGGGGCCGCAGGGTCTGGACGTTTGCAGGAGACTCCACCTGAAGACGAGAATCTTCATCAGATAGTCTCGTCGCCTACTGGACAAGTCGGGGGAAGAGCATCTAGAATTAAGAGCATGTGTGCATGAAAAGTTGACAATGGGGGGTCGAATCGACTCATGAGAACACTCAGGAAGATGCGAACCGTGCCGCTGCTGCTACCGCTGCTGCTAACGGTCATGCTGGTGGTACCCGCGGCGGCTATGGCAGCCCAACCGCCGGTGGACCTCGGAACGACCTCCAGTTTTGCGGTCCTGGCCGGCTCGACGATCACCAATACCGGACCGACCACGATCAACGGAGACGCCGGCGGAGACGTCGGCCTCTATCCTGGTGCGTCTTTCACCGGACAGTCGAGCGTGACGCTG
>DASRMJ010000214.1:0-2222 GCA_035647995.1 Thermoleophilia bacterium
GCGCAACCGCATCATCATGCCGCCGATGGCCAACAACAAGGCCGACGCCCAGGGCTACGTCACCGACACGCTCGTCGATCACTACGCGCGACATGCCGCCGGGGGTCCGGGCATGGTCGTGGTGGAGCACTCCTACGTCACCCTCACCGGCCGCGTGGACACCCACCAGCTCGGCATCTGGAGTGACGACCACGTCGCCGGCCTGGGCCGCATCGCCGACGCCATCCACGAGGGCCACGCGGCGGCAGTGATCCAGATCACCCACGGGGGTGCCCGCTGCCCGCGAGAGGCCATAATCGCCACGGCGGTGAGCCCCTCGGGCATCGCCGTTCCGGGCGACACAGAGGAGCCCCGACTGATGGAGCTCGACGAGATCGAGGCGCTCCCCGAGCTGTTCTCCGCGGCCGCCCGCCGCGCTCGGGAGGCGGGCTTCGACGGGGTCGAGGTCCACGGCGCCCACGGCTACCTGCTCGACCAGTTCATGTCCCCCTACACAAACCACCGCGACGACGCCTACGGCGGAAGTCTGGAGCACCGTCTTCGCCTGATCAGAGAGACTCTCGAGGCTGTCAGGCGCGAGCTCGATCACGGGCTCCTCATGTACCGCCTGGGCGTGGACGACGCCCCTGTCCCCGGCATCACCCCGGCGGGCGCGGCCGAGATCGCCGTGTATCTGGAAGACTGGGGCGTTGACCTCATCGACTGCAGCGGCGGACTCTGCGGCTCGAGGCCGGCGGATCGCACCGAGCCCGGCTACTTCGTGGAGGCGGGTGCGATCGTGAAGCGGGCCGTGTCGATCCCGGTAGCGGCCGTGGGCGGCATCACCGATCCCGCCTACGCCGACGGGCTCATCCGCCGAGGCGACCTGGACGCCGTCTGCGTGGGGCGGGCACAACTCAAGGATGCGGAGTGGGCCCGGAAGGCGCTTGCGGGCCTGTAAGGTGGACGCGGCACAAAGGGTTTCGAAGCCCGGCACCGGAGGGTAAGCGCCGCCAGGAAACCATGCCTACGAACATCCTCACAGAGAAACACAGAAAGCTGCTCGCGGAGGAGCGGGCCGTGCTGGCCGACCTGCAAGTCATCCTCGCCCGGCACGACGCCGGCAGGGAAGACCAGCAGGTCCTGGAGCACTCGATCCGCCAACTGGATGAGCTCTTCCTGCTCGTGGTGGCCGGGGAGTTCAACTCAGGCAAGAGCACCTTCATCAACGCCCTCCTCGGCACGCGACTGCTCGAGGAGGGCGTGACACCCACGACCTCGCGCATCCACACGTTGGTCTACGGCAACGACGCGACCAGTAGTGTGGACGGCGAAGGCATCCAGCGCGTGCAGGCTCCGGTAGATCTACTGCGCGAGGTGGAGATCGTCGACACGCCGGGCACGAACGCCCTGGAGCGCGAACACGAGGCCATCACCCAGCGGTACATCCCGCGCTCGGACCTCGTTCTCTTCGTCACCTCAGCCGATCGCGCCTTCACCGAGAGTGAGCGGGCCTTCATCGAGCAGATCCGCGGCTGGGGTAAGAAGTTGGTGTTCGTGATCAACAAAGCCGACATCCTCCGTTCGGCCGACGAGGTGGCCGAGATCGAGAGGTTCGTCGTGGAGAACGCCCAGCGTCTCCTCGGTTTCTCACCCGAGGTGTTCTCTGTGTCGTCCCGACTGGCTCTGGAAGCCAAGTTGGCCGGTTCCCCCGAGGGCAGGCTCATGGAGGAGAGCCGCTTCGACGCCTTCGAGACCTATCTCGTCGATACCCTGGACGAAGGCGAACGCGTGCGGCTGAAGTTGCTCAATCCCCTGGGCGTGGGCCTGAACCTTGCCCACAAGTACAGCGAGGCAGTCCAGGGTCGCCTGCACATCCTTGCCGATGACCTCTCCTCCCTCGACAGCATCGACCACCAGCTCGACATCTACCGGGAGGACCTCGCCCGGGAGTTCCGCTTCCGCCTGAGCGACGTGGACAACGTGCTGCACGAGTTCGAGCAGCGCGGCCAGCAGTTCCTGGACGACACCATCCGCCTGGGACGAATCTTCGATCTGGTGAAGAAGACACGCGTGAGAGAGGAATTCGAGCGCATGGTGGTCACCGACGCCCCTGCGCAGGTAGAACGCAAGGTGAGCGAGATCATCGATTGGATGGTGGCCGCTGAACTCAGGCAGTGGCAGACGGTGAACCAGCACGTCCTGGAGAGAAGAGTCCATCACTCCGAGAGCGTGATCGGAAG
>DASRMJ010000215.1:0-5660 GCA_035647995.1 Thermoleophilia bacterium
GCACTGCTATGCAGGCGAGGGGAGCATGTCGCTATCAGGGCATGCATTAGACGGGTTCGTTGGCCACAGGCTCGCTCACATGGCCGGCGGGTCCCGCAGGGGGTAGGATAGCGTCGGAGGTTCGACATGGTTGCTGTGCTCGAGAGCAAGTTTGACGCCATCGAGGCTTTGTGCCGCCGGTACGGGGTCGTGCGTCTGTTCGTGTTCGGCTCCGCATTGCGCGACGACTTCCGGGAGGGAGAAAGCGACGTCGACCTGCTCGTGGAGTTCGGCCCAATGGACCCATTCGCGCTCGTCGACGCGTACTTCGGGCTACTCAATGCGTTCCGCGGGCTCTTGGGCACGAAGGTCGACCTGGTCATGAGCGATGCGATCAAGAATCGCTACATCGCCGCTGAGGTCGATCGCACGAAGCAGATTCTCTATGCAGCGTGAGGTGCAAGCGTACGTCCTCGACATCGTCGAGGCCTGCGACGCGATCGCGATCGCAGTCCACGGCGTGGACGTGGATGCGTACCGGACCAATCGCCTCATCCGGTCGGCGGTCGAGCGAGAGTTCATCACCATCGGCGAGGCCGTTGCGGTACTGCGGCGGCTCGCGCCCGATATGTTCGCGCGCATCACTCAGGCGCAGCAGATCGTGGACTTCCGTAACCAGCTGACGCACGGATACATGACGGTGAACGACACGATTGTGTGGGGAGTCGCGGTCCGTGACTCGCCACTGCTCCGGGGCGAGTGCGCCGATCTGCTGTCGGAGCTGGACGAATCGTTTGCGGATTGACAAGCGGGTCGACTCGACCGCACCGCCACCCTGCAGTCGCAGTTCGCGCAGGCTGTTCGCCGCCTCTCCGGCCGGGGTGCTACGATAGGTGCCAGGAGACACCAGATGGCACAGCTGACAACCGACATTGGAGCCACCATGGCACAAGATCCGCAGCTTGCGGAACTTGTGAAGCGCCTGGTCGCGGCCTACAGCCCGGAACAGGTGTTCTTGTTCGGGTCGCGGGCTCGTGGCGAAGCTGGACCTGATAGCGACTACGATCTGTTGGTGGTGGTCCCGGATGACAGCGCCGTGGACCGTACCACAAGCCGTCTGGGGTACAAGGCGCTTCGCGGAACAGGCGTCGCCGCCGACGTGGTGGTTTGGCGCCGCAGCTCCTTCGAGCGTCGAGCCCACGTGCGGGCCTCGCTTCCGTACGCTGCGCTCCATGAGGGTGTCGTGCTTCATGGCGGTTGACCCAGCCCGAGCCGAGGAAACCATCGCGTGGCTTACCAAAGCCGATGAGGACTTGCGGGCCGCAAGAGTCCTGATAGACATCCGGGAGCCGCTCCTCGAGACGGCCGTCTTTCACTGCCAGCAGGCGGCCGAAAAGGCCTTCAAGGCGTTTCTCGTCTGGCACGATGTCCCATTCCGTCGGACGCACAGCCTTGAGGAAATTGGTGAGCAGTGCCTGCAGGTCGATGCCGATCTGACCGAACTCGTGGATGAGGCTGCGCCCCTCGGCGAGTACGCGTGGCGCTACCGCTATCCAGGTGAGGCGGAGTATCTCGGGCTCGACGAGGTCAGGGACGCGCTTGACGTGAGCAGCCGAGTCTTATTGGCCGTGAGAGAGCGCCTGGATTCCGACGACGATTTCGTGAAATCGAGGCACATCGACGCCGAGTAGCATCGATTGGGGGACACGGAGTCATGACAAAGTACGAGATCATTATCTACTGGAGCGAAGAGGACGGCGCCTTCGTAGCCGAGGTGCCGGCACTCCCGGGTTGCATGGCGGACGGAGCTACATACGAGGAAGCCCTGGCCAGTGTGAATCTGGTGGCGCAGGAATGGATAGAGACCGGTGTGGAACTCGGCCGATCCGTTCCGGAGCCGAAGGGCAGGTTGATGTTCGCCTAACTTGTGGCCCGGCGCGATCGAGGCCATTGGGAAGTCATGGTTCACATTGGGGCTTGACCGAATCATGAGCACCACGACCATAGAGTGGACGGAGACAACGTGGAATCCCGTCACTGGGTGCTCGAAGGTGTCCCCAGGCTGTTTCAACTGCTACGCGGAACGCATGGCCAAGCGGCTGCAGGCTATGGGACAACCAAACTACCGCGATGGCTTTGCGGTTCGCGTCCACGATCACATGCTCGGAGTGCCCACGAGGTGGGCGAAGCCACGTATGGTCTTCGTCAACTCGATGGGAGACCTGTTTCACGAGAACGTTTCCACTCACTTCATCCGGCGGGTATTCCAGGTCATGGAGCGAACGCCTCGGCACACATACCAGCTGCTTACCAAGCGCGCAGATCGCCTCGCAGAGGTTGCTCCGGCCCTTGTGTGGCCTCGAAACGTCTGGATGGGAGTCACTGTAGAGGACAACGAGCACCTCAGCCGTGTGGAGCGACTTCGTGAAGTCCCCTCGGCCGTCAGGTTCCTGTCCATCGAGCCCCTTCTCGGGCGGCTGCCCGCCTTGAACCTCGACGGCATCGACTGGGTGATCGTCGGCGGTGAATCCGGACCCGGGGCGCGGCCCATGCACGAGAACTGGGTGCTGGAAGTTCGCGATGCCTGCCTTGACAGAGCGGTGCCCTTCTTCTTCAAGCAGTGGGGCGGAACACGGAAGAAGGCGGCCGGCAGGGAGTTGGAGAGCCGCACATGGAGTGAAATGCCGTGCAGGCCGGTCGGTGTGGCCTGATGACCAGAAGCACCCGGAGGCGACGTCGAGGGCTTCCTGAGGGACGGGGTAATTTGTCCCCAGAATATCCCAGTTCTGGTATACTTCCCACGTGAGCGCATCGTCGCCAAAGGAACTGGTGTGGATCGCCTCGTCTCTGAAAGAGCTACGAGAGTTCCCCGAGGACGTTCGCCAGGTGATGGGTTTCGCGCTCTTCACGGCTCAATCCGGCGGTAAGCACGTCGCGGCGAAGCCTCTTCAGGGGTATCGTGGCGCCGGAGTGCTCGAAGTGGTGGACGACTACGATGGCGACACCTATCGGACGGTGTACACGGTGCGTTTCGCAGAAGCCGTCTATGTGCTCGCTCGACAGATACACGCGCAACGCCTGTCTTCGCGGAAGGGAGATACAAGATGACCGGCCACGACATCGACCACGAGTTCAGTAGCGGCAACGTGTTCGCGGATCTTGAGCTCACCGCTTCAGATGAACTGCTGGCCAAGGCGGAACTCGTGCGCCAGATCACCAGCATCGCCACCCACCGGCACCTTACTCAGGCGGAGACGGCAAGCATCCTTGGAACGACCCAGCCCAAGGTTTCGGACCTCTTCACGGGCAGGCTCGCCGGTTTCTCGATGGAGCGGCTCATCCGGTTCCTGAACGCTCTGGATCGTGACGTTCGCATCGTGGTGCTCCCTAAGCCGCGCAGTCGTGAGCGTGCCACCACCAGCGTTACTGCTTCGCGCGCGGCGCTACCCCGGCTGCGGGTATCCCGCGTCTGAACGAGATGATCGCCCACGGGACCGATGGTCGCAGCAGCGTCCACTCGGGCGAGGAATTGGGGCCACAGGTGGCATTCAGCGAAGTCGAGTTGAAGCGGATCGACGCCACGATCGGCGCGCTCTGCCGCAGAAGGTCGCCTGCGGAGTATGCCGATCAACTGCGGTTCGCGTACGAGATCGACGGCCACTCCGTTTCCATTCTGGAGCAGCGCCCGCCGTGGGACGGCAGCCCCAGCGGATGGACGAGCCACGGAGTCGCAAGGTTCAGGTACTTCCGTTCGCGAGACGAATGGCAGCTGTACTGGATGCGCAGGGATATGAAGTGGCACCCCTACGAGCCGGTGACGTCTACCAAGGGCCTGGCCAGGCTTGTGAAGCTGGTTGAGGACGACGAGCACTGTGCCTTCTTCGGATAGTGTGATCCTCGCGCCGGCGGCGCAAGTTGCCGGTGGTCATCAACGCGGCTGGTGCGGAAGTCTAGTTGATGCCGCGCTCGGCTGCTGATGTGCTGGCCGTGTCGGCGCGTCCCCGATAGACTGGGTCAGCACTCCGTGCCGCAGAGAGGGAGGCTCCATGGAGCACGCGAACCCCATGTTGCTTGAGCCGGTCGAGACGGTGGAGATCCTCGTCCTCATGGACAACTTCAGCGACGTTCTGTTGTCCTCCACGGAGCACGCCGTCCGTCCGCCGTTGGCTCCCGGCGGGAACATCCCTGCCACGACCCTGCTGGCCGAGCACGGGTTGAGCCTGCTGATCACCGTGCGCGGCAAGTCCGCGACGTCGCGCCTTCTCCTGGATGCCGGGTACTCGGACGTAGGGGTCCCCCACAACCTGGACCTCCTGGGTGTAGACCTCTCCGATCTGGAGGCGCTGGTGCTGAGCCACGGCCATATGGACCACTTCGGGGCCCTGGGCTCGGTGCTCCAGCGCGTGGGGGAGCAGGTGCCGGTGGTGGCGCACCCTGCCGCGCTTGAAGGGTGCCGCTACCTCGACCGACCCGGGGCTGGGCTCGCCCGGTTTGTGGACCTGCCTCCGGAAGTGGTTGCGTCTCTCGGGAGCCGGTTGCGCCTGTCGGCCGGCCCCTACGTGAGCCCCGGAAGACTCTGGGCGACGACCGGGGAGGTGGCCCGGGAAACGGCCTTTGAGAAGGGGATGCCCGGGGCGTTGCGGGAACGGGACGGCCGGATGGTGGCCGACTCACTGGAGGACGACACAGCGGTCGTGGTGAACGTAGGCGGGAAGGGGCTGGTGGTCATCTCCGGATGCGCGCACGCGGGGATCGTGAACACGGTCCGGCAGGCCCGGGATATCACCGGCGTCGAGAAGGTATACGCGCTCGTGGGAGGGTTCCATCTGGGAGGCGCGACGCTTGCCGAGGTCGTGGACCTCACGGTGGAGGCGATCCGGGAGTTCGCTCCGCAGGTAGTCGTGCCCATGCACTGCACGGGCCGCGCAGCCACGCAGCGGCTGGAGGGCGTCTTCGGGGACGCCTTCGAGGTGAGCAGCGTGGGAACCATGTTCCGGCTCTAGGGACCTTGACCACCATCCGAACAAAGGGCGAAACGAGATGACACTGCAGGTCGAAGCTGTCCGAGCTGAATTCCCGGCACTGCGCGAAGGTGCCGCACACTTCGATGCGCCGGGTGGTTCCCTCACCCCGGCTGTCGTCGCCGAAGCCATCAGGGACACCCTTGGAGCGGCCGTGTGCCAGCGAGGATCGATCACCATCGCGGAGCGTCGCACCGATGAGATCGTCCTCGGCGCGCGGCAGGCGGTGGCGGACCTCCTCGGAGCGGATCCCGGAGGCGTTGTATTCGGGCGAAGCATGACGCAACTCACCTTCGACTTCTCCCGCACTCTGGCGAAGTCGTGGAGGGAGGGCGATGAGATCGTCGTCTCGAGACTCGATCACGACGCGAACATCCGCCCGTGGGTATACGCCGCGGAGAGCGTCGGCGTGCGGGTGCGCTGGGTGGAGTTCGATCCGGCGACTTCCGAGATCACCGTCGAGGACGTCGAAGAGCAGCTCTCCGATCACACCAGACTGGTAGCCGTCACTGCTGCCTCGAACCTCATCGGAACGCGCCCGCCTATCAAGGAGATCGCCCAAAGGGTCCACGAGCGCGGCGCCCTTCTCTATGTCGACGGAGTGCACTACACGCCCCATGCGCTCGTCGATGTGGTGGACATGGGTGCAGACTTCTACGC
>DASRMJ010000216.1:0-2110 GCA_035647995.1 Thermoleophilia bacterium
TGCCTCGACAGGGCATAGGTGGGCGGACTGCACGGTGCACCCTGACACCTGTGACGACCCGGCTGGGTAGGCCGACGAGTCGGGTGTACTTCGATCCATCATCTACCTGGAGGTAGGCGACCGTGAGTGATCAGACCAGACCGGCTTGGATCGAGTCCGCGCCCGTGGTACTCGAGATCGAGGCGCGCGAGATGCACGAGCGAGGCGAGGATCCGTTCTTCGCCGTCATGGACGGGGCGCGCGGTGTAGGGCTGGGCGAAGCCTTCCGCGTGCGCAACACCTTCCCTCCCGTCCCCCTCTTCGGGGTTCTTGAGAAGAAGGGGTTCTCGCATTGGGCCGAGGAACTCGGCCCGCAGGACTGGCTCATCACCTTCTACCGGGAACGCGCGGTGGCCCCCGACCGAGACGCCGACGACACGCATCCCAAGGGAGCGGTCCGCCCGGAGAGCATGCCCAGTCCCACGCCGCCGACCGCCGCCGCGGCGGCCGCGGAAGCGGACGAGCAAGGCTAGCTTCAGCCGGACCGGCGGACTCGCCCGGCGGGTCTAGGCCGACCGGCTACCACTGCCGTATCTCGATACGCAACCCGTCGGGATCGAGCACCTCGGCACGGAAGCCTCCCGCCGACGGGTAGGGCGCGCGGGAAGGCTCGATGCCCTTGCCGGAGAGGTAGGCGAGGGCATCGTCCATACTGTCCACTTCGAGCGCCATCATCCGGTAGCCCACCCGCTCCACGCGGACACCCACCGGCTCGGGATCCACGATGTCGAGCACCTCCAGTAGAGTGTCACCGAGTTCAAGGAACACGACCTCTCGGATGTGCGCGAGCCCCAGCGGCACCCGCTGACGGATCGCGAACCCGAAGACGTCGCAGTAGAAGGAGATCGCCCGTTCGTAGTCTGAGGGCACGATCTCTACGTGGTCTATCCGTTTGAACACTTGCGTCTCCTTCGATCGGGGCCGCTACCAGACGCGGCACACTACGCGCAGTCTACCTGTTCGCGGCGATGGTAGGATTGGGGTGAAGATCCTGGCCACCGCCACCAGGCCCACGCTACGCGGAGATGCACCGGGCGCTGCAGTAGAGACCCATGTGGAGGACCCGATGAAGGACGGCTTAACCGACGACCTGATCGACGATCGCCCGATCGACTACAGAACGATCAGCATGTGGCACGACACGGCCGGAGACGACTTCTCTCCACGGCCCTCCCTCAGCGGCCCCACGGACGTCGACGTGGCCATCGTCGGCGCCGGCTATACGGGACTCTGGACGGCGTACTACCTCAAGAAAGCCGACCCCTCTCTGCGGGTGGCGGTGCTGGAGCGTGAGGTCGCGGGCTTCGGAGCCTCCGGGCGTCACGGAGGCTGGTGCTCCGCCCGGTTCGCAACGCCGCGCGAGAAGATGGCGGCGGTCGGCGGTCGGCAGGGCGTCATCGACATGCAACGGGCGATGTTCGACACGGTGTACGAAGTCGGCCGCGTGGCCGAGGTCGAGGGTATCGACTGCGACTTCCACGTCGGCGGCAACCTAGTATTCGCCACGAACAACGCCCAGATCGGCACCATCAGGGACAAGGTCCTGGCCGAGCGCTCCTGGGGCTTCGGCGACGAGGACTTCCGCTGGCTGGCACCCGACGAAGCCCGCCGCCACGTCACCGTCGAGGGTGTCCGCGGCGCGATCTACTGCCCTCACTCGGCCCGCGTGCACCCGACGAAGCTGGCCCGCGGTCTCGCCCGCGTCGTGGAGGGTATGGGCGTGCCCATCTACGAGCGCACGCCTGCACTCGAACTCGGCCACGGCGGCGTGCTCACGCCCGCCGGCCGAGTCAAGGCCGACGTCGTGGTGAGAGCCACCGAGAGCTACTCGGTGGAGTTGCCCGGGCTGCGGCGCTCGTCGGTGCCGGTGTACTCGCTGATGATCGCCACCGAGCCTCTCGCCGACGACGTGTGGGACCAGTTGGGCTGGAGCGGACACGCCACCTGGAGCGACGGGCGGCATCTCATCATCTACGTGGCCCGCACCGCCGACGGACGGATCGCCTTCGGTGGACGCGGGACGCCCTACCACCGAGACTCCCGCATCTCGCCCGCCTACGAGCAAGATCCG
>DASRMJ010000217.1:0-3816 GCA_035647995.1 Thermoleophilia bacterium
CGGGCGCGTGCGGATGTCGCGGGCGAGGTAGGAGGCCAGCACGTGCGAGGCGACGATGGCGAGAAACTTGGGGCGCCGCAGCTCCACGTTCGCACCGGAGATTGGCTCTGGGCGCACTGCAACCGCGAAGCGAGTCCCCCCGGCGCCATGCACGTCAACGGCGACCTCACCGGCGCGCCCGGCCGCCAGCGCGTCGAGGAGACCGGGGAGCTCGTCGGGGATGCCGGCACCTACCACCACGACGTCGACGCCGGCGAGCATGGCGCCGTACGTCGCCGCCGGGGTGGCCATCTGGAGCTTCTCCAGGTAGTTGACCCCTACCAGGCCGTCGTGGCCCTCCTTGGCGAGGAACACCTCCACGAAGTTGGCCGCGATGACGAGATCGGTGGCCCGCCGACTCGGATGCAGCGACAGTCGCGGTACCGAGCGGAACGGCTCCTCGGGGCCGATGCCACCTGCGACGAAGTAGCGCTCCACGATCTGCTCCGAGACGTCGGCGTACGGGAAGCTGGTGAGCGCCCGGCGGGTATGACCTCCCGGGTCGCCCAGCTGGAGGCGGCGGGCGATGAGGGTGTCCAGTGCCACTCCCGAGACCACCCCGAGCTGGCCTGCAATCGCGACTGCCCGTGCCAAGCCCCAACCCGAGACGCCGACGCCCATGCCGCCCTGGATTATCGCCGGCCAGTCACTCCCCGCCCGCGGACCCCTCACCGTCGATCCTCGGTCGGAGTTCCATGCACTTTGTGCCCACCTCGGAGCTTGAAGTGGCCGTCACTGACTTGCATGCCCGAAGCAGGTCGATCCACATGCGAGAGACTAGTCGTCTCTACCACTATACGTAGAGGGCTGGCCTTTACGTCGATGCCTTCAACGAGAGTGACGCAGAGCGTGGGCCGCCTCCACCATTGCCCAACGTACGAGGCGCGAATCCAGCTTCGCAATCGGTCCCCAGTGCCCGGTGCGCCGCTGTATCGGACTCATGGTGCCGGGGCCGTGAGCCCTGCCCGGCTCCTCCTGCTCGACGAGCCCATGGCTGCCCTCGACCTGGGTACCCGCGGATCGGTCCGCCACCATCTGCGGCGCCACCTCGCCGAGATCACCGGGTCGTGCGTGTTGGTGACCCACGATCCCCTCGACGCCGCCGCCATCGCCGATCGGCTCGTCATCATCGAGGCCGGGAGGCTGGCCCAACAAGGGACCCTGAAGGAGATCACGACCCGTCCCCGCACCGCGTACATCGCTGGTCTGATGGGCCTCAACCTGCTCAGCGCCCGCGCACGTGGGACGACCCTCACCCTGGCCAACGGCGCCACCCTGGAAGCGGCCAGTCCGACGACCGGCGAGGTCTTCGTGGTCATCGCACCCCAGAGCATCGCCCTGTACCCGGGGCGACCCGAGGGGAGCCCTCGGAACACGTGGCCGACCCGGGTGAGCGAAATCCACCTCATGGGCGATCGGGTACGGGTGCTTGTCGACGAACCGGTCCCCGTGACCGCCGAGATCACCGCCGTCTCGCTGGCGGAGCTCGGTCTGACCGAAGGGTCACCGGTGTGGGCCTCGGTGAAAGCCACGCAGATCGACACGTATCCCGCGCACGACGGATAGCCACCGCCAGAGAACAGTGACAATTTCGAGGACATCTTCGGGGTATCTCATCTACCGGGTCCCGATCGGCCCCCGTCCGCTCGAATGCCTGCCCTGACCGGTCACAACGCGCCGAGCAGGAAAGACGTACCCCTGTACCAGACAGCACGGCTCTCAAGGCCCCGACAAGCTGACCCGACCAACACGGGGCAGGGCTGGTTTTCGCAGGCGAGGCCGGCCCGTTGGCTGGCCGCGGGCACGGCGTGCCCAGGTGCGTCGGCGACTACGTCAGCAATGGCGGCGATCCTCCTGACCGGCGGCGACACCGGCGGGACGCGGAGGCAGCGCGTCGTACTGATGGGTCGCCGTCACTCGATCAGCCTGCCGTGGAAGTAGTCATCGTATGCGCTGAGATCGAGCAGCCCGTGGCCGGAATAGCCGAAGAGGATCACCCGCTCCACCCCCTCCTCCTTCGCCCGCAGGGCTTCGTCGATGGTCGCCCGGATCGCGTGGCTCGTCTCCGGGGCCGGGATCGTGCCCTGGGTGCGGGCGAACTGGACCGCGGCGTCGAACACCTTGCCCTGGGGATAGGCGACGGCACGCATGCGGCCTGCCTTCACGAGGTTGGAGATGATCGGGGAGACGCCGTGGTAACGGAGGCCCCCGGCGTGGATGCTCGGCGGGATGAAGTCGTGACCGAGGGTATACATGGCAAGGAGCGGGGTCAGGCCTGCCGTGTCGCCGAAGTCGTAATCGAACCGGCCCTCTGTGAGCGTTGGGCACGACGACGGCTCGACTGCGAGGAGTTCGACGTCAGCGTCGGGCACGAAGGGGAACGCGAGGCCCCCGAGGTTCGAGCCTCCACCACAGCACGCGATGACGATGTCGGGACGTTCCTCCCCAGCCAGTGCTAGTTGCTCCTTTGCCTCGAGGCCGATCACAGTCTGGTGCAGCAGCACGTGATTGAGCACAGACCCGAGCGAATAGTGGGAGTCATCCCGGGAGACGGCATCCCGGACGGCGTCACTGATGGCGGACCCGAGCGAGCCAGGTTGGTCCGGATCATCCACCGGAGAGGGTTCAACGCTGCCGCCCCAGGTCTCCATCATCACCCGGCGGTAGGGCTTTTGCTGGTAAGAGGCACGGACCATGTAGACCTTGCACTCGAGCCCGAAGAGCGCGCTCGCGAACGAGAGCGCGCTCCCCCACTGTCCGGCACCTGTCTCGGTGGTGAGGCGCCCGATCCCTTCCGCCTTGTTGTAGAACGCCTGCGGCACCGCGGTGTTGGGCTTGTGAGAGCCCGCCGGGGAGACCGACTCGTCCTTGTAGTAGATCCGGGCGGGCGTGTCGAGCGCCTCCTCGAGCCGGCGCGCCCGTACGAGCGGCGTTGGGCGCCAGAGCCGGAGGATATCCATCACCTCACCCGGGATGTCGATCCAGGGCTCTGCCGACATCTCCTGGCCGATGAGCGCCATCGGGAACAGCGGCGTGAGGTCGTCCGGCCCGATCGGCTCGCGCGTCCCCGGGTGGAGGGGCGGCTGCAGCGGCTCGGGAAGGTGTGGCGCGACGTTGAACCACGCCTGCGGCACTCGGTCAGATGTGAGGTTCCACCTCATGGTCGTGCTCCTTTGATATCTTCGATGGGACGGGACTGCTGGCGGTGGTCAACTACTGATCAACGGACTGCTCGAACACGGGTCAGCTCGGCTGGCCGACCCCCCTGCCGCCGAGCGCGTCGGCGGCAGATCAGCAGGAGAGCCCAGGGCATCGAGCAGCCGGGCGTTCTCTTTCTCGGTGCCAATGGTAACCCGCAGCCCGCCCGGTAACTGGCGGACGAGGACCTTGCTCTCGGCACAGAGGCACGCTGCTGCGGTCGCTTGAGCCTCTCCCGCGGCGATCCAAAGGAAGTTGGCCTGCGATGAAGGGATCTCCCATCCTAGCCCGGTGAGCTGAGTCGCGACCCTGTCGCGCTCCGCTTGTACCATCGCCACCCGGGCGGCCAGCTCGGGACCGGCGTCGATGGAGGCGACTGCTGCAGCCAGGGCGATGCTACCGGCGCCGAAGGGGATTCTCACCAGACGAAGCAGCGAGGCCACCTCAACATCGGTGACGCCCAGATCCACCTGTCGCAATCGGCGATGTGGTGATAATCAGGTGCCCCATCTGCTCGGGTCTGACCCTGGGTGCGACTGACCCCTTTTTGGGCTCCGCGCTAGTGCGTGACATCTAAAT
>DASRMJ010000218.1:0-34855 GCA_035647995.1 Thermoleophilia bacterium
GGTGCCCCACCCCGGTCGATCCCGACCACCTTCGGAGCAGAAGCCCCTTCCCTCCTCACCGGATGCCTGAGTCGTACTGGATGGAGACCTCGGTGAAAGCGTGCGGCTCGACCGCTACGTCGTAGGGATCGGCGCGGGGCAACGGTCCGGGACTCTGCGGCACCAGCGTGTATCGGCCGGGAGCGAGGTCGACGCTGAACCGACCGTCCTCAGAACTCCGGACCTCCGCGACTGTCGCACCGGAGCTGTTCGTGACGGTGATGGTCGCTTCGTAGGGGGCTTCACCAGACTCGCCCTGCATTTGCACCGGTGAGGTCGGGCCTATGGTGACCACGCCCCGCACGCCGCTGTCCGTTGGAGGGGCCCCGAACACGCGGTAAGGCTAGCGGAGACGGCGAGGGCCAACAGGATCATACGAGTGCGCACTTCTCGGCCTCCTTGGCGTCGGTTAGCCCGGTTGCTCGACCGACGTGCGGTCTCTGCCCTCTTCCTTGCTCCGGTATAGCAGGCGGTCGACCCGCTGCAAGATGGATTCGGGATCGTCCTCGAGGTTCGCGAGCGTGGCTCCTGCGGAGACGGTCACTGAGATGGGGGAGGGGGTGTCCGTGAGGCTGGAGGTTCTGACGAGGGCACGGAATCTATCGGCCACGGCCGTGAGGCTTTCGAGGTCGATGTTGGTGACCACCGCCAAGAACTCCTCTCCTCCCCAGCGCCCCACCAGGTCGAAGGGCCGGGTCGCGAGCTCCAGTGTCTTGGCCACCATCGTGAGGACGCGGTCCCCGGTGGGGTGGCCGAACACGTCATTCACGTTCTTGAAATGGTCCACATCCAGGAGCACCGCCCCGAACGGCCAGCCATAGCGCTGCAGTTCTCCAAGGCGCTGTTCCAGCTGTGATTGGAGGTAGCGGCGGTTCGGCAGGGCCGTCAAGGCGTCAAGGTAGGCGAGTTCCTCGAGCTCGGCGATGCGTCGGGCTGCTTCTGGGGCATCTCGATCGGGCGCGAAGATCTCCGCCGCTCCCACGATCGTTCCGGCCTGGTCGCGCAGGGGCAGCGAGCGCACCCGCACGGGTACCCTATTGTCCGTCGGCGTGGTGCAGGAACACGTGGGCTTCACGCGGATCCCCATCCGTCATGGTCGCCTCGAGAGGGCAGCCACCCATGCAGAGCTGGGTTCCCTCTTCATCGACGTGCATCAGCAGGTTGTCACGGCACCTGCTTCCGACTACCCGGGATGCGGGGAACCCGGTGATGGCCTCAGCTCCTCGATTCCAGTAGAGGACGCGACGGTCGCGGTCGGTGAAGTAGACGCCCTCGTCGAGATCGTCGAGCAAGGAGCCCATCAAGCGTGGGTCGCGCGGGATCTTCCCCACGTCCTCTTCCGTGGATCCAACAGGTCCGTTCGGCATCGCTTCCCCTCCGTCGCATGCTGTCCGCCAGCATCCTGCAGTCATCAGTGTACCTGGGTCGGCCCGTTCGGGTCCGCACACGGGTTGACGCCTCCGATCCTGCGGCGTATGCGGACTGGGCCGAAATGGCCGATTGCCGCTTCGGTGTGGCCGCGCCGGTGCCCCTCTTCTCCTTGAAATGGCCTATCTCAACGGGTATCATCCGGAGTCGCCCCAGGGGTCATCGACCGTGGGGGGGTGCCCGAGTGGCCAAAGGGAGCAGACTGTAAATCTGTCGGCGTAGCCTACGGAGGTTCAAATCCTCCCCCCCCCACCACCCACACCACCGGGGCGCAGCGCGCACCATGTACGCGACGTAAGGGCCTCCATAGCTCAGCTGGCAGAGCACTTCCATGGTAAGGAAGGGGTCATCGGTTCGAATCCGATTGGAGGCTCCATAGTGCATTCTGGATCGTGGCGGCGTAGCTCAGTTGGTCAGAGCAGCGGAATCATAATCCGCGTGTCGGAGGTTCGAGTCCTCCCGCCGCTACTAGGAGCCCGTTTCAGAATGGCGGCTCGCCGCCTTCGTCTTGGAGCGGGCTCTCGGTTTGGACCCAAGATGCGGCCCCCGGCGGGGCCGCATCTTGGGTTTCAATATGCGCTGTGGTAGCATGCACGATTGCTCTGAAGCTAGGATAGGGTGAAGCGATGCGCGTACGAGTAACGCTGGCGTGCCAAGAGTGCAAACGCCGCAACTACACTACGATGAAGAACAAACGGAACGATCCCGAGCGGCTCGAATTCCAGAAGTTCTGCAAGTGGTGCGGTTCGCACACCTCGCACAAGGAGACGAAGTAAGGGACAGGGTCGCCCTCCATGGGGTGAATCCGGGCTCCCATCCACGGATGAGCGCAGGGCAGTAGCTCCAACGGTAGAGCGCCGGTCTCCAAAACCGGATGTTGGGGGTTCGAATCCCTCCTGCCCTGCCAGTCTCTCAAGGAAAGGCATACGAAGTACGATGGCCAGAACGACCACCACAAAGACTTCGGCGAAGGTTCCGGCCAAGGCCGTGGCCGCACCGAAGACCACCAAGCCGGTTGCCGGCGCCGCTCCTTCGCGGCGCGGCCGGCCCACGCGTTTCCTCAGGGAAGTGCGCACCGAGATGAGCAAGGTGACGTGGCCCCCTCGGCAGGAACTCGTGCAGGCCACCATGGTCGTCATCGTCGCGGTGGCCATCGCCGCTTCCTACATCGGGGTATTCGACCTCATCTGGTCTTCCCTGGTCAACCTGGCCCGGCTCGGCTAGTCCACGGCCGAGTAGCGAAAGGACCCACCCGCTTATGCTGGCCAAGAAGTGGTATGTGATCAATACGTACTCGGGGCACGAGAACAAGGCGCGAGCCAACCTCGAGCACCGTATCCAGTCTATGGACCTCGCACCGTATTTCGAGGACATCGTCGTGCCCACCGAAGTGGTGGTCGAGACCAAGGGCGGCGAGAAGGTGCAGACAGAGAAACGCATCTTCCCCGGCTACGTCCTCGTGAAGATGAACCTCACCGACGACTCGTGGTCCCTGGTCAAGAACACTCCGGGCGTCACTGGGTTCGTCGGTTCAGAGAACAAGCCCACGGCGCTGAGCCCGGCGGAGGTCGACCGCATCCTCCACACCTCCACCGCCGAGAAGCCGAAGGCGAAGGCTGAGTTCTCGGTGGGCGACCAGGTGAAGGTCACCAGCGGTCCTCTGGCCGAGTTCACCGGCGAGGTGGCCGAGGTGAACATCGAGCAGAGCAAGCTCAAGGTCATGGTGTCCATCTTCGGACGCGATACGCCTACCGAGCTCGGTTTCGAACAGGTCAAGCGGATCTGACGCGCGCGGATCCCAGCGAAGCACACGGAGAGAGATAGTGGCAAAGAAGGTTAAGGCAAATATCAAGCTGCAGATCCCGGCGGGCCAGGCCAATCCGGCGCCTCCGGTGGGTCCCGCCCTGGGCCAACACGGCGTCAACATCATGGAGTTCTGCAAGGCCTACAACGCCCAGACACAGGACAAGATCGGCACCATCATCCCGGTGGAGATCACGGTCTACGAGGACAGGTCGTATAGCTTCATCCTCAAGACCCCGCCGGCGGCCGTGTTGATCCGGCAGGCGGCAGGCGTGCCCAAGGGCTCCGGAGTGCCGAACCGTGACAAGGTGGGCCGCATCACCCGCGAGCAACTCCGGCAGATCGCCGAAGTCAAGCTCCCTGATCTCAATGCGAACGACGTCGAGGCAGCCATGAACATCCTGGCGGGCACGGCGCGCAGCATGGGCGTGACCGTAGAGAAGAAGTAGGTAGCATCGATCGGGTGTCGCGCTCCGCGGGCAGATCGCGAGTGCGGCAGCCGACGTCTGTGATATCGGCGCCCGGCTCCGCCGGGCGCCACGAAGTGGGAGGGCCGCGAGGCCCGCATGCACCACAGGAGGAACGAACATGAGCAAGGGTTCCAAGCGCTTCGAAGAAGCCAAGCGCGCCGTCGAAACCGGCAGGGTCTATCTCCCCGGCGACGCCATCCGTCTCATCAAATCGCTCGAGACGGCCAACTTCGACGAGACCGTCGAGGTCCACATCAAGCTCGGCGTCAATCCGCGCCACGCCGAACAGCAGGTCCGTGGCACCATCATGCTCCCCAACGGCACGGGCAAGACCATCCGCGTGGCCGTGTTCGCCAAAGGCGACAAGGCTGCCGAGGCCGAAGCGGCCGGCGCCGATGTGGTTGGCGCGGAAGATCTAGCCGCACGGGTAGAGCAGGGCTTCCTCGACTTCGACGCGGCCATAGCCACTCCCGACATGATGGGGGTCGTGGGCAAATTGGGTCGTGTGCTCGGCCCCCGCGGCATGATGCCGAACCCGAAAGCCGGCACTGTGACCTTCGATGTCGGCAAGGCCGTGCAGGATATGAAGGCCGGCAAGATCGAGTACCGCACCGACAAGTTCGGCGTGGTGCACGTGATCATCGGTAAGAAGTCCTTCGGCGAGCGCGAACTCATCGAGAACTACGCTGAGTTCATCGACGAGTTGGTGCGGGTCAAGCCGTCCGCGGCGAAGGGCAAGTATCTGCGGTCGATCACCTTCGCCAGCACGATGGGTCCCGGTGTCCCTGTGGACACGACCAAGACCCGCGGGCTGCTGGAAGACGAAGCCACGGCCTAGCAGCGGGGCGATTGGCCGGCGGGGCGACGGCGCCGCGGCGCCGGGGTTGTAGGCGCAAGGTAGCAGGGCTATACTGTCAAGCCTGAAGCCGGAGACAGCTGGTGCCGCCCGAAGGGGTGGTCCAATCGGTCCGAAGGGATCGGCCAGCCGAGGCGAGATGCGACCGAGTTATGAACCGCGCGTGAAGTTGCGCGAGACGACTGTGGCGTCCACCTCCCTTCCGGAGGTGGACGTTTCTTTTGCGAAAGGAGGGAAGACATATGGCAAAGCCGGAGAAAGTAGCGGCGGTAGATCGGATCATCGAGAAGTTGCGCTCTACCGATGTGTACTACCTGGTCGATTTCCGCGGTTTGTCTGTGGGCGACGCCACCGATCTGCGCAGTCGCCTGCGGGCCAACGGAGCCGACCTCATAGTCGTGAAGAACACGCTGGCCAAACGCGCCGCGGCTGAGGCGGGCATCGAGGGGCTCGACGGGCTGTTCGAGGGCCCTACGGCCATCGCGTATTGTGGCGACGATCCCGTGGCGCCCGCGAAGACGCTGGTGGGTTTCGTCAAGGAGAAGAAGAAGCTCGTCATCAAGGGCGGGTTCCTGCAGAGTCAGATCCTGCTGCAGGCACAGGTGGAGCAACTCGCCCAGTTGCCGAGCCGCGAAGAGCTCATCGCAAAGGTCGTTGGCGGTATCGCCGCGCCGTTGTATGGGTTGGCGAACGTGCTCACCGGGCCCATCCGCGGCCTCGTGGTAGCGCTCGACCAGATCAGGGAGCAGAAAGCCGCGGCGTAGCCCGGCTCGTCGTGAGACCAGGGCGGGCAGATCCCGCCGCGTATCTGAACGTATGGAGGTAGAACGAGCATGACCCCGCAAGAACTGATCGAAGAGATCAAGAAGATGACGGTCCTCGAGTTGGCCGAAGTCGTCAAGGCGCTGGAGACCGAGTTCGGCGTGACCGCCGCGGCTCCGATGGCCGCCGCCGCCGCCCCCGCGGCCGCAGTCGAAGAAGTCGAAGAGCAGACCGAATTCGACGTGATCCTCTCCGCTGTCGGCGAGAAGAAGATCCAGGTGATCAAGGTGGTCCGTGCCCTCACCGGTCTCGGCCTGAAGGAAGCCAAGGACCTGGTCGATGGTGCTCCGAATCCCGTGAAGCAGGGCGTCACCAAAGCCGAGGCGGAAGAACTGAAGAAGCAGCTCGAAGAAGCCGGAGCTGCCGTCGAGATCAAGTAGCGCACAGCCTCGTTCGCTCAGCGCAGGCTCGGCGGGTACGACTAGCTTCGTGCCTGCCGCGCTTGTGGCTGCCTGTTCCCTTATGATAGCATCTGAGTTTGCGCTTGCAGTCCGGCGCGCACTCAGAGACCACGCCGACCTTTCTGCGAGGAGTGAGCAAGCTTGAGCCTCAGCACGACTCCCAAGCCGCGTAAGTCATTCGCCAAACTTATGCCCATCCTCGATGTCCCCGAGCTGATCGCTATCCAGCTCGAGTCCTTCTCGTGGTTCCTCAAGGACGGTCTGCGGGAGACCATTCGGGACATCAATCCTATCGAGGACTACACGCAGAAGTATGCGGTGGAGTTCGGGGAGTACGAGTTCCGCGATCCACCTCTGTCGCTGGAGGAGTGCCGCAACAAGGACATGACCTACGCGGCTCCTCTCTTCATCACCGTGGCCTTCGTCAATCGTGAGACCGGTGAGATCCGTGAGCAGCAGGTCTTCATGGGCGATTTCCCCATGATGACCGACCAGGGCACATTCATCATCAACGGCACCGAGCGCGTCATCGTGACCCAGCTGGTGCGGTCGCCCGGAGCCTACGTGCAGCTGCCCAAGGACAGCAACAAGGCGACGCAGGTGTTGGTCGCGAACCTCATGCCGTCCCGAGGCTCGTGGCTCGAGTTCGAGATCGACAAGCGCGGCACGGTCAACGTGCGTATCGACCGCAAGCGCAAGCTCCTCGCCACGGTCTTCCTGCGGGCGCTCGCCGGCATCAAGAACAGCGAGACGGGCGACAAGCCCGGGATCCTCGAGACCGGCAGCGACGAGGAGATCCTCGCCGCCTTCGGTGACAACATGTTCATCCGCAACACCCTCGAGAAAGACACGGTGCGCTCCGTCGAGGAGGCGCTGGTCGAGCTGTTCAAGAAGCAGCGTCCGGGCGAACCGCCGACGCTGGAAGCCAGCCGCACTCTCCTGCGCAACACCTGCTTCGACCCCAAGCGCTACGACCTGTCGAGGGTGGGGCGCCACAAGGTGAACACGCGCCTCGGGTTGGACATAGAGGACATCCGCACGCTGACGAAAGAGGACATCATCGCTCTCGTCAAAGAGCTGGTGGTCGTGCCTCTGGAGGCGTCGAAGAAGGCCCCTGAAGGCGCGATCGCGTTCTGGGACGAGTCCCGCGATCTGGCCGAAGCGGCTACGAACCTCGAATGGGACGACGTCGCCCACCGCCTCGACGAGTACGAGGACTTCGGCAACCGCCGCCTGCGCACTGTGGGCGAGTTGGTGCAGGAAGCGTTCCGCATCGGCCTTTCGCGCATGGAGCGCGTGGTCAAGGAACGCATGACCACCGAGGACGTCGACACCATCACGCCGCAGACCATCATCAATATTCGGCCGGTGGTGGCCGCGCTCAAGGAGTTCTTTGGGAGTTCGCAGCTCTCTCAGTTCATGGACCAGACGAACTCGCTGGCGGGGCTTACCCACCGGCGTCGTCTGTCGGCGCTTGGCGCCGGTGGCCTCACCCGGGAACGTGCACCCATCGAAGTGCGCGACGTGCACCCCACACACTACGGGCGCATGTGCCCCATCGAGACCCCGGAAGGACCGAACATCGGCCTCATCGGTTCGCTGGCCGCCTACGCCAAGATAAACGAGTTCGGCTTCATCCAGACCCCCTATCGGCGCGTGGTCGAGGGCAAGGTCACCGACGATATCGTGTGGCTCTCGGCCTATGACGAGCGTCAGTGCACCATCGCTCAGGCCAGTGCGCCCTTCGATCCGAAGACCGGCGAGTTCCTCAACGACACCGTCATGGCCCGCTCACCTGGTGGCGAGTACGTCAGCGCCCTCGCCGGCCAGGTGGAGTTCATGGACGTCTCGCCGCAGCAGATCGTGTCGGTGGCGACCGCGCTGATCCCGTTCTTGGAGCACAATGACGCGAACCGGGCCCTGATGGGGTCCAACATGCAGCGTCAAGCGGTGCCCCTGCTCGTGTCCGACGCCCCGCTTGTGGGCACCGGGATGGAGTATCGCGCCGCGGTGGACACGGGCGACGTCGTGCGCGCTCGTCGCCCCGGCCGCGTCAAGGGCGTCTCGGCTGTTCGTATCCTTGTCGAATCCGAGTCTGGTGAGATAGACAAGTACTCGCTTCTCAAGTTCACGCGCTCCAACCAGGGCACGCTGATCCATCAGAAGCCGCTGGTCGACGTGGGCGACGACGTGGTCGAAGGCGCAGTGCTGGCCGACGGCGCGTCCACCAGCCTGGGAGAACTCGCCCTGGGCCGCAACCTTCTCGTGGCCTTCATGAGTTGGGAAGGCTACAACTTCGAAGACTCCATCATCATCAGCGAGCGCTTGGTCATGGACGACGTGCTCACCTCGCTCCACATCGAGGAGCACGAGGTGGAGGCGCGGTCGACGAAGCTGGGCGATGAGGAGATCACCCGCGACATCCCCAATCGCTCCGAGGACTCCCTGATGGACCTCGATGCCGAAGGTATCGTGCGCATCGGTGCTGAAGTCAGCTCGGGCGACCTGCTGGTGGGCAAGATCACGCCCAAGGGCGAGACCGAACTCACGGCCGAAGAGAAGCTGATCCGGGCCATCTTCAAGGAGAAGGCTCGCGAGGTGCGCGACACGTCGCTCAAGGTGCCCCACGGCGAACGCGGTGTGGTCATCGACGTGAAGCAGTTCTCGCGTGAGAACGGCGACGACCTCTCGCCGGGCGTGAACCGCCTGGTGCGCGTGTACGTGGCTAAGAAGCGCAAGATCGCCGAGGGTGACAAGCTCGCCGGCCGCCACGGCAACAAGGGCGTCATCTCCAAGATCGTCCCCGAAGAGGACATGCCTTTCATGGAGGACGGTTCTCCGGTGGACATCATCCTGAACCCCTTGGGTGTGCCTTCGCGCATGAACGTGGGGCAGGTCCTCGAGACCCATCTCGGTTGGGCCGCGAGTCAGGGCTTCTACACCATCAAGCGCAATAACGTGTCGTTGAGCGACGCCAACGGGAGCAGCGACCTGGGCTGGCGGGGACAGCTGGATCTGGTGCGCAAGTACTACGATGTGGTGTCCAAGTCCACCGGCGAAGGTCCCATGCCCATCGCCTCCCCCGCATTCGACGGTGCCACCCAGGTGGATGTCGACGAGGCTCTCCTTGGGTGGGCCCTTGCGCAGGACGACCGGAGACCGGCTCCCACCGACGGCGTGGAGCCTTGTCGCGTGGAGATGCGGGCGGATCTCTCACGTCACGCCGGCACCCAGGTGAGCGGCAAGATCAAGCTCTTCAACGGCCGCACGGGCGAGCCCTACGACCAGAGCATAACCGTGGGCTACATGTATATGTTGAAGCTTCACCATCTCGTGGACGACAAGATTCACGCGCGTTCCACCGGCCCGTACAGCTTGGTCACCCAGCAGCCGCTGGGAGGCAAGGCACAGTTCGGCGGACAGCGTTTCGGCGAGATGGAGGTGTGGGCGCTCGAAGCGTACGGCGCCGCCTACACCCTGCAAGAGATGCTCACCATCAAGTCGGATGACACCGTGGGTAGGGTCAAGGCATACGAGGCGATCGTCAAGGGCGAGAACATCGCTCGCCCAGGGATCCCCGAGTCGTTCAAGGTGCTGCTGAAGGAGATGCAGTCCCTGGGCCTCGACGTGAGCGTCATCAGTGAAGAGGGCGGCCATCTCGAGGTATCAGACGAGGAGGACGACCTGCTGCGGGCGGCCGAGGAGTTGGGCATCGACCTGACGGCTCGGCGTCGCGCCGAAGAGCGTGCGGCTGAGGCCCAGGCGGCCTTGGTCAGCTCGAACCCAGGCGACGACTACGACGACGCTTTCGATGACGATGATGATGACGGTGACGAGGACGCCTTCGAAATCGACGAGAGCGATATCGCGGCCGCGTTGGCCGTTGACCTCGCCGGCATCGGCGGTACCGAAGACGAGGAGCTGTCCCGTCCCGTAGTCGACGACGAGGAATAGGAGCCCCCCTTGATCGACATCAACGAATTCGACGCCATCAAGATCGGCCTGGCGTCTCCGGAGCAGATCCGGGCGTGGTCGTCAGGTGAGGTCACCAAGCCGGAAACGATCAACTACCGCACGCTGAAGCCCGAGAAGGATGGGCTCTTCTGCGAGCGCATCTTCGGTCCCACCAAGGACTGGGAGTGCTACTGCGGCAAGTACAAGCGCGTCCGCTACAAGGGCATCATCTGCGAACGCTGCGGCGTCGAGGTCACCCGGGCAAAGGTGCGGCGTGAGCGCATGGGTCACATCGACTTGGCCGCCCCCGTCTCGCATATCTGGTATTTCAAGGGTGTGCCCAGCCGCATGGGCTACCTGCTCGATATCTCGCCCAAGCGTCTCGAGCGCGTGCTCTACTTCTCAGCCTCCATCGTCACGCACATCGACGAGGCCAAGCGCGAGGCCGACAAGGAGAAGCTCGAGGAGCTGATCCAGGCCGATATCGACAACCTTTTCACGGCTCGCGACGAACGCAAGGCTCGGATCCTGGCCGAGCGCGACAAGCGCGTGAGCGTGATCATGGGCAACTCCACCCCCGACGAGGACGACCAAGCGGCCCTCGGCCTCGACGAGGTGCCCATCGCGGAGTGGACCAAGAAGGAGATAACCAAGCGTTCTGCCGAGTTGCGCGAGCACGCCGACCTGGCCCTGCGTGAACTAGAGCGCTACGCCGAGGAGCAGGCCGAACGCACGCGCGAGATGTGGGCCGCGTTCCGCAACCTGAAGCAGGGCGAGATCATCACGGATGAGACCTTCTTCCGCGATCTCAAAGAGAAGTTCGGAAACCCGTTCGGCTACGGCATCTATTTCAAGGGCGGCATGGGCGCGGAGGCCATCCGTGAGCTCCTGCGGGCCGTGGACCTCGAGACCGAGGCCACGTCGCTGCGCGAGATCATCAAGACGAGCAAGGGCCAACGTCAGAGTCGTGCCGTCAAGCGCCTCAAGGTGGTCGAGGGCTTCCTGCGGAGCGACAACCGGCCGGAGTGGATGGTACTCGAAGCCATCCCGGTGATCCCGCCCGAGTTGCGTCCGATGGTGCAGCTCGACGGCGGCCGTTTCGCTACCAGCGACCTCAACGACTTGTACCGCCGCGTCATCAACCGGAACAACCGTCTCAAGCGCCTGCTCGACCTGGGCGCTCCCGAGATCATCGTCAACAACGAGAAGCGCATGCTGCAGGAAGCCGTGGACGCGCTCTTCGACAACGGCCGTCGCGGTCGTGCCGTCACGGGCCCGGGCAACCGGCCGCTCAAGTCTCTGTCCGACATGCTCAAAGGCAAGCAGGGACGCTTCCGTCAGAACCTTCTCGGCAAGCGCGTGGACTACTCGGGTCGTTCGGTCATCGTGGCCGGTCCGGAGCTCAAGCTCCACCAGGCAGGTATCCCCAAGACCATGGCGCTCGAGCTCTTCAAGCCGTTCGTGATGAGCCGCTTGGTGGAACGCCGTCAGGTGCAGAACATCAAGGCCGCCAAGAAGATCGTGGAGAGCGAGAGCCCCGAGGTGTGGGATATCCTCGAGGAGGTCATCACCGAGCATCCGATCCTTCTCAACCGGGCCCCCACGCTCCACCGTCTGGGAATCCAGGCTTTCGAGCCGGTGCTGATCGAGGGCAAGGCCATCCAGCTGCACCCCCTGGTTTGCACCGCCTTCAACGCCGACTTCGACGGCGACCAGATGGCCGTGCACCTGCCCTTGTCGGTGGAGGCCCAGTCGGAGGCGCGCATACTCATGCTCTCCTCCAACAACATCCTCTCCCCGGCCCACGGTAGGCCGATCGCCGTGCCTTCGCAGGACATGATCCTGGGCGTCTACTACATGACCTACTACGAGCCTCTCGAGGGGCAGCCCGAGTTGGAGGCGGTAGACGTCGCCGATCCTGAAGCGCTGCACGCGTTGGATCCGCAGCCCCGCGTCTTCTCCGAAGTGGCCGAACTTGAACACGCCTACCTGGACCACAACGTCGGTCTTCAGGACCCCATACTCCTTCGCTGGGACGGTCAGCGCATCATGACCACGGTCGGCCGCGCGATGTTCAACTCCGCCGTGGTGACCTCCCTGGCCGGATACTTCGGCGACGCCTGGGCCGGCGGCCCCGACGGCGGCCCCGGGCGCAAGGACGACTACGAATACCGCAACCGGGTCTTCACGAAGAAGGTGATGACCGATTTTATCTCCGACTTGGTGGAGACCTTCGGAGCCACCGCGGTGGCTCACCTGCTCGACGTCCTCAAGGACCTCGGGTTCCGCTACGCTACCGTCGCCGGTGTGACGATCTCCAAGAACGACATCGTCGTGCCGCCCGAGAAGGAGCAGATCCTCCAGGGCTACGAGGAGAAGGTCGCACGCATCCAGAAGGAGTACATGCGTGGCAATCTCACCGAGGTGGAACGCCGGGAGCGGGTGACCGACCTCTGGACCGAAGCCACCGACAAGGTCGCCGAGGCCATGGAGGAGAACTTCCGCCGGCTGAACCCGGTGTACATGATGGCCAACTCGGGAGCGCGCGGCTCCTTCAAGCAGATCCGCCAGCTCGCGGGTATGCGGGGTCTCATGGCCAACCCGAAGGGCGAGATCATCGAGCGACCCATCAAGGCCAACTTCATGGAAGGCCTCTCGGTCCTCGAGTACTTCATCTCTACGCACGGCGCCCGCAAGGGTCTGGCCGACACCGCGCTGCGCACCGCCGACTCGGGCTACCTCACCCGTCGTCTGGTCGACGTGGCCCAGGATGTGGTCATCCGCGAGGTGGATTGCGGCACGACCGAATCCATCGTGCTGCCCTACCGGCGCGACGATAAGTCGGAACATCTGCTCGGCCGTCTCTTCGGCGAGAACATCGTCGACCCGGAGACGGGCGAGGTGCTCCACCAACGCAACGACACCATCACCAAGCGCGCGCTGCGCGATCTCGACAAGGTCTTCCCGGCTGACGAGCACAAAGAAATGAAGCTCAAGGTGCGGTCGGTGCTGGTGTGCGAGAGCGAGTTCGGCGTGTGCCAACGCTGCTACGGGCGCTCCCTAGCCACCAATGAACTGGTGGCCATCGGTGAGGCCGTGGGACACGTGGCCGCTCAGTCCATCGGCGAGCCGGGCACACAGCTCACCATGCGCACCTTCCACACCGGTGGTGTGGCGGGCGCAGACATCACGCACGGCCTCCCGCGCGTGGTGGAGCTCTTCGAGGCCCGCAAGCCGAAGGGCCAGGCGCGCATCGTCGACGCGGAGCTGGCGCCCGAGCGCGAGTACTTCGTCGAATTCGACGATCCCGCGAACCCGCGGCGCATCCAGATCGTCGACGACCTCGGCGAGGAGGCGGCGTCCTACCCGGTGAGCCGACGCATGCAGCTCATGGTGAACCACGGTGACCGCGTCTACGCGGGCGATCAGCTCTACCAAGGGCCGCTCAATCCGCACGATGTGCTGCAGCACCGTGGCATCCTTGGTACGGGTCAGTACCTGGTGAGTGAGGTGCAGAAGGTCTACAAGAGCCAGGGCGTGGACATCAGCGACAAGCACATCGAGCTGATTGCGCGACAGATGACCAAACGCGTGAGAGTGGACGCCTGTGGCGACACGCACTTCTTGCCCGGGCAGACTGTCGACAAGATCGCCTTCCTGCGTGAGAACGAAGCGGCCGTGGCCGTCGGCGAAGAACCGGCCACGTTCGAGGTCATGATCATGGGCATCACGAAGGCCTCCCTGGCCACGGAGAGCTTCCTCTCGGCGGCCTCCTTCCAGGAGACCACCAAGGTGCTCACCGATGCGGCCCTCGAAGGCAAGACCGACCACCTACGCGGCCTCAAGGAGAACGTGATCATCGGGAAGTTGATCCCGGCGGCCACCGGTCTCCGCAGGTATCGCAACATCGAGGTCAACCCGGTGCGCACCATCCGGCCCGACGTGGAAGGCTTCTTCGGGGCGGGTGCCGGCCAGACCGACGTGGGCCGCAGTGGCACGCTGACCACCGAGCAGGCACTGGCCATGCTGGGCGGCGCAGGTGACGGGTGGGCCGACGCTTCGGTCGACGACCTCGATCTGCCCACCTACGTGCACTCGATCCTCACCGGCCACGGCATCGAGGCGCTCGCCGCGCTCCTCGAGAGGACGCCGGAAGAGCTTCTGGGTATCTCCGGCTTCGGGCAGAAGAGCCTGGAGGAAGTGCGGAACCGCCTGGCCGACCGCGGCCTGGCGCTGAAGGGCGACGAGGTCGAGGGCGTGGATCAGTCGCTCACCGACGACGACCAGGACGACTTCGAGATGTCCGTGTCCGAAGATACACAGGAGGACTGATGACTCCTTGTAGGCCCCGTGACCCTTTGCTATACTTCGCCGCCGCGGCTGAGTCCGGGTTGGTGATGAGTCACGCCCTTCGGTCACAGCGGTATCTGACAAGCAGTAATTCGAATGTGACTGAGGAGCCTTCGTGCCGACCATAAATCAGTTGATACGCAAGGGCCGCGCCGAGCTGGCCAAGAAGAGCAAGACGCCGGCGCTCAAAGGTGCTCCGCAGAAACGGGGCGTCTGCACCCGTGTGTATACCACCACACCTAAGAAGCCGAACTCGGCCCTGCGGAAGGTGGCTCGTGTCCGTTTGACCAACGGGATGGAGGTCACCGCCTACATCCCTGGTATAGGACACAATCTTCAGGAGCACTCCGTGGTGCTCATCAGAGGCGGCCGGGTCAAAGACCTCCCGGGCGTCCGGTACAAGGTCATCCGTGCGGCCCTCGATACCGCTGGTGTGGCGAATCGCAAGCAGAGCCGCTCCAAGTATGGTGTCAAGGCGCCCAAGTAGAGCGGGAAGGTGGCTGTAGATGGCTCGTAGGATAAAGGCGCAGAAGCGCGAGATCCAGCCCGATCCGGTGTACCGGAACCGGCTGGTGACCCAGATCACCAACCGTCTCATGATCGACGGCAAGAAGTCGACCGCCGAACACATCGTGTACGGCGCTCTCGACATCATGCGCGAACGCACGGGGCAAGACCCCATCGCGGTGCTGAAGGAAGCCGTTGAGAACGTGCGCCCTGCCCTGGAAGTGAAGTCCCGCCGCGTGGGCGGCGCGAACTACCAGGTGCCCGTCGAGGTGGCTACGCGGCGTTCGTACACGCTGGCGGTACGGTGGTTCATCACGCACAGCCGCGTTCGTCGTGAGAAGAGCATGTCCGAGCGTCTCGCCGGCGAACTGCTCGATGGGTTCAACCGCACCGGCGTCACCATGAAGAAGAAGGAAGACCTCCTGCGCATGGCCGAAGCCAACAAGGCTTTCGCCCACTACCGTTGGTAGCGGCGCGGCGGGCAGTCGGACATAGGTAGTCTCAGGCAGTTGAGAGTGTAGGATCCGGGTCTGTGGGGCCGGGACGGCCCCACGATTCGGTTGTGTTCGTGGTATCGCCGGGCCGGACGGTCCGCCCGGCGGGTGAAGGGATAGAGAGAAGAAGTGGCACAGGCAACGACATCGAAAACCGACACGGGGAAGCGTCTGTTCCCCCTTGAGCGCGTGCGCAATATCGGCATCATGGCCCACATCGATGCCGGCAAGACCACGACCACCGAGCGCATCCTCTACTACACCGGTCGCACCTACAAGATCGGCGAGGTGCACGACGGTGCTGCGGTGATGGACTGGATGCAGCAGGAGCAGGAGCGGGGCATCACCATCACGGCTGCGGCCACCACCTGCGAGTGGAAGCGGCATCGAGTGAATATTATAGACACACCCGGGCACGTGGACTTCACTATGGAGGTCGAACGCTCCCTTCGTGTGCTTGACGGTGCGGTGGCCGTATTCGACGCGGTAGCCGGTGTCGAGCCGCAATCCGAGACTGTTTGGCGTCAGGCCGACAAGTACCGGGTACCCCGCATCGCCTTCATCAACAAGATGGACCGCACGGGCGCCGATTTCGGGCAGGCCGTGCAGACCATGATCGACAGACTCCATGCCCGGCCGATGGTTGTGCAACTCCCCGTGGGGGCCGAGGACGGCTTTCGCGGCATCATCGATCTCGTGAGGATGCGCGCCTACCTCTTCCAGGACGACATGGGAGTCGAGTGGGAAGATGCTGAGATACCCGCGGACCTGGTCGATGAAGCCGACATAGCTCGGGCGCACATGATCGAGATCCTCGCCGACTACGACGAGCAGATCATGCACGCCTATCTCGAGGGCGACGAGGTCTCGGAGGCGGCGTTGTTGGCGGCCATCCGCACGTCCACCCTCCAGATCGGCGCGACACCGGTTCTGTGCGGTTCGGCTTTCAAGAACAAGGGCGTCCAGATGCTGCTCGACGGCGTGATCGACTACTTGCCGTCTCCGCTGGACATCCCGCCGATGGTCGGTTTCGATCCGCGCACCGACGCCGAGATCACCAGGCTCGCCTCCGACGATGAGCCGTTCAGCGCGCTTGCCTTCAAGATCATGACCGACCCTTTCGTGGGGAAGCTGACCTTCTTCCGCGTCTACTCGGGTGTTCTCAAGGCTGGATCCTACGTCTACAACGCTTCCAAAGGTAAGAAGGAGCGCGTGGGCCGCATCCTCCAGATGCACGCGAACCACCGCGAAGACCGCAGCGAGATCTTCGCCGGGGACATCGCGGCGGCCGTGGGGCTCAAAGCCACCACGACCGGCGACACCCTCACCGATCCGGATTATCCGGTGATCCTGGAGTCCATCGAGTTCCCTGAGCCCGTGATCTCGGTGGCCATCGAGCCCAAGACCAAGTTGGATCAGGACCGGCTGGGCGAGAGCCTCATGAAGCTGGCCGAGGAGGACCCGACCTTCCGGGTGCACAACGACGAGGAGACCGGGCAGACCATCATCGCCGGCATGGGCGAACTCCACCTGGAGATCATCGTGGACCGCCTGCTGCGTGAGTTCAAAGTGGACGCCAACGTGGGTCGTCCGCAGGTGGCCTACCGTGAGACCATACGCGCTGTCGTCGAGAAGGCCGAAGGCCGGTTCGTCCGCCAGACGGGTGGTCGCGGCCAATACGGTCACGTGCTGCTCCGCATGTCGCCGGCCGAACAGGGTGCAGGTTTCACCTTCACCAACAAGGTCGTTGGGGGCTCGGTACCCCGCGAGTACGTCGCTCCGACTCAGGCCGGGATCGTGGAGGCGATGAGTGGCGGTGTGCTGGCAGGCTTCCCCATGGTCGACATCGACGTAGAGCTCTACGACGGCTCCTACCACGATGTCGACAGTTCCGAGATGGCCTTCAAGATCGCCGGTTCGATGGCGTTCAAGGCTGGAGCTGAGAAGGGCAAGCCGGTGCTTCTCGAACCAATCGAAGACGTGGAGGTGGTCGTTCCCGAGGAATACATGGGCGATGTCATCGGAGACCTGAACTCCCGGAGGGGCCACATCTTGGGTATGGAGCCGCGTGCCGGCGCCCAAGTGGTGCGCGCACAAGTGCCGCTCTCAGAGATGTTCGGATACGCCACCGACCTGCGGTCTTCCACCCAGGGTCGCGCGACCTACACCATGCAGTTCATCCACTACGCGGAAGTGCCCGCGTCCATAGCCACGGAGATCGTCGCCCGATTCCGCGGCGACAAATAACACAAGACAAAAAGGCAATACGGCCGGGTCACCGGTCTGAGCGCATCACGGTAAGAAAAGGGAGGAAAGATGGCCAAGAAGAAATTCGAACGGACGAAGCCGCACGTTAACGTCGGTACTATCGGTCACGTGGACCATGGCAAGACGACCTTGACGGCCGCCATCACGGCCTGTCTAGCGGCGCGCAATCCGAATGTCACCGTCCGGTCGTTCGACTCCATCGACAATGCTCCCGAGGAGCGCGAGCGCGGTATCACCATCGCCACGGCGCACGTGGAGTACGAGACCGCGAACCGCCACTACGCGCACGTCGATTGCCCGGGTCACGCCGACTACATCAAGAACATGATCACCGGTGCGGCTCAGATGGACGGCGCCATCCTCGTGGTTTCCGCCGCCGACGGTCCCATGCCCCAGACCCGTGAGCACATCCTGCTCGCCCGTCAGGTTGGTGTGCCGTACATCATCGTCTTCCTGAACAAGGCCGACATGGTGGACGATCCCGAGCTCTTGGAGTTGGTCGAGATGGAAGTGCGGGAGCTCCTCACCGAGTACGAGTTCCCCGGCGACGACATCCCCGTGATCACCGGCTCGGCACTGAAGGCCCTCGAGTGCGCCTGCGGCGGCGACGAGTGCGAGGCCTGCAAGCCGATCCTCGAGCTCATGAAGGCGGTCGACGAGTACCTGCCCGAGCCCGAGCGCGACACCGAGAAGCCGTACCTGATGCCGATCGAGGATGTGTTCACCATCCAAGGTCGCGGCACCGTAGTGACCGGTCGTATCGAGCGCGGCATCGTCAAGGTGGGCGACGACGTGCAGATCGTCGGCATGCAGAAGGAGGTCGTCAAGACCGTCTGCACCGGAGTGGAGATGTTCCGCAAGCTGCTCGACGAAGGCCGGGCGGGCGACAACGTGGGCGTCCTGCTGCGTGGTATCAAGCGTGACGACGTGCAGCGAGGCATGGTCCTGGCCAAGCCGGGCAGCATCACCCCGCACACCGAGTTCCGCGCTGAGGTGTATGTGCTCACCCGCGAGGAAGGTGGCCGTCACACCCCGTTCTTCAACGGCTACCGCCCGCAGTTCTACTTCCGCACCACCGACGTCACGGGTGACTCCACCCTCGACGAGGGCGTGGAAATGATCATGCCCGGCGACAACACGAACCTGACCGTCAAACTCATCACCCCCATCGCCATGGAGGAAGGCCTCCGCTTCGCTATCCGCGAAGGCGGTCGCACCGTCGGCGCTGGCGTCGTGACGAAAGTAATCCAATAGGCACCGACGTTCACGATCACTGCGGGGTCCCGGACTGGGGCCCCGTGGGATCGAACAGCGAGAGGCGAGGCTGACCTTGGCTCAACAGAAGATACGCATACGATTGAAGGCCTACGATCACGAGCTCATCGACAAGAGCGCGCGTAGCATCGTGGAGACGGCGGAGCGCACCGGGGCGACGATATCGGGTCCCGTGCCGCTTCCCACGGAGAAGAACGTGTATTGCGTGATCCGCGGTCCCTTCAAGGACAAGGATTCTCGCGAGCACTTCGAGATCCGCACGCACAAGCGGCTGATCGACATCCACCAGCCTACTCCGAAGACGGTGGATTCGCTCATGCGCATGGACCTGCCCGCGGGCGTGGACATCGAGATCAAACTGTGATGAAAGCACTGCTTGGAACCAAGATAGGGATGACCCAGTTGTTCGGCGAGGATGGCGTCGTCACGCGTGTGACCGTGATCCAAGCCGGCCCCTGCGTAGTCACCCAGAAGAAGGACGTCGCCTCGGACGGCTATGCCGCCACTCAGATCGCGTTCGGCGACGTGAAAGTCAAGAAGCTCACGAGGCCGGAACTCGGTCACCTGAAGAAGTCGGGGGCCTCCCCTAAGAAGCACCTGGCCGAAGTGCGCGGGGAGCACGATCTCGCGGTCGGCGACCGTGTGACCGTGGAGGCGTTCGCACCCGGTGACATGGTGAGGGTCACCGGCGTCAGCAAGGGCAAGGGTTTCCAAGGCGTGATCAAGCGTCACGGCTTCAAGGGTGGGCCTGCCAGCCACGGCTCCCGCTTCCATCGGGCCCCGGGCTCCATCGGCGCCAGCGCCGACCCGGCCCGTGTATATCCGGGCACGAAACTGCCGGGTCAGATGGGCAACCAGCGTGTGACCCAGACCGGTCTCACGGTCGTCGCCGCCGACCCCGAGCGCAACCTTCTCATGGTCAAGGGCTCCGTCCCGGGGAGCAAAGGCTCCCTGGTGTTCGTCAGAGGTTAGGGATATGCCAACGATACGAAAAATCGACGAGAAGGGCGCCGTCATCGGCGAGCACGAGTTCGCGGACAGCCGTGTGGAGACCGAGATGAACATCGGTCTGTTGCATGAGGTCGTCCGGGGCGAACAGGCCGCCCGCCGTCAGGGCACGCACGCCGCCAAGACGCGCGGCCAGGTGTCCGGTACGGGAGCCAAGGCGTTCCGCCAGAAGGGCACCGGGCGCGCCCGGGCCGGCAGCACCAGAGTGTCGCAGTGGACCGGCGGCGGCTTCGCGTTCCCGCCCGTGTCGCGCGACCACTCCTTCAAAGTGAACAAGAAGGTGCGCGTCAAGGCGTTCCGCATGGCCTTGGGCAATCTGATCGCCAATGACGCGGTGCGGGTCTTGACTGGAGTCGAGTTCGAAGTGCCGTCGACCAAGCGGGCTTCGGCCATCTTGGATTCGGCCGCGCTCGATGGTCCCACGTTGGTGGTGGCCGCCTCGCAAGAGATGAACACGTTGCTGAGCTTCCGCAACCTCCCGCGCACCCGCGTCCTCCCGGTGAACGAGGTCGACGTGCAGGACTACCTCTGGGCGCGAAGCGCCGTGCTCACAGAAGCCGCCATGGCGATCCTGGAAGGCGGTGCGAACTGATGGACGCCCGGCAAGTGATCATCAGGCCGGTCATCTCAGAGAAGAGCTACGAGGCGGTGGAGAAGGGCCGCTACTCCTTCGAGGTACATACCAAGGCCACTAAACAGCACATCCGTGACGCTGTGGAGGAGATCTTCAAGGTCTCCGTCATCGGTGTGAACACGATGAACGTGAAGCCCAAACCGAAGCGTCGCGGAGCCTTCAAGGGCACGACGCGCCGGTGGAAGAAAGCTGTCGTCGAACTGGCTCCGGGCAACCGGATCGAGTTCTTCGGCGGCAACTAAGAGGCTAGGAGAGCGGAAGAGGCTCATGGCGATCAAGAGTTACAAACCAACGTCACCCGGACGTCGCTTCACGACCACTCCGGCCTTCGATGAGATCACGAAGACCGAGCCGGAGAAGTCGCTGATCGTCCCGGTGAAGCGCAAGGGCGGCCGAAACAACAACGGCCGTATCACCACGCGTCACCAGGGCGGCGGCCACAAGCGGATGTATCGGATCATCGATTTCAAGCGCGACAAGGACGGGGTCCCCGGCCGCGTCTCGTCGATCGAGTACGATCCCAACCGCAGTTGCCGCATCGCCCTGATCGTGTACGCCGACGGCGAAAAACGCTATATCTTGGCGCCGAACAAGCTGAAGGTGGGCGACCAGGTAGAGGCCGGCCCGGGTGCCGACATCAAGGTGGGCAATGCGTTGCCCTTGAAGAACATCCCGGTGGGCTCCACGGTGCACAACATCGAGCTGCACATCGGGAAGGGCGGCCAGATCGCCCGCGCCGCCGGCACATCCGCCCAGGTCATGGCCAAGGAAGGGAACTACGCCACGCTGCGTCTGCCCTCCGGCGAGATGCGCATGATCCACTTGGCCTGCCGGGCCACAGTCGGCGAGATCGGCAACTCCGAGCACGAGAACCTCTCCACCGGCAAAGCCGGCCGGACTCGGTGGATGGGCATCAGGCCCACCGTGCGCGGCACGACCATGAACCCCGTGGACCATCCGCACGGCGGCGGTGAGGGGTCTACGACGCCCGGCCGTCATCCGGTGACTCCGTGGGGTGTACCGACTCTCGGTCATAAGACCAGGGGCACAAAAGCGTCTGACAAGTACATCATCAGACGACGCGGTAAAGGGAGGTAGAAGGCGCTGTGACGAGATCGAGCAAGAAAGCGCCTTTCGTCGCGGAGAAGCTCATGCTCCGTATAGAGCGCATGAACGCCGCGGGCGAGAAGCGGATGTTGAAGACGTGGTCGCGTGCTTCCACGATCTACCCCGAGATGGTGGGTCACACTATCGCCGTTCACGATGGGCGTAAGCACGTGCCCATCTACGTGACGGAGAGCATGGTGGGCCACAAGCTGGGAGAGTTCGCCCTCACGCGCACCTACCGGGGTCATGGCGGCGGCAAAGAGAAGCGGTCGAGGAGGTAGGCCGTGGTCAGCGCTACAGCCAAGTATGTGCGTCTTTCGCCTCGCAAAGCGCGTCAGGTCGTCGACCTGATCCGCGGCAAGTCTGTGCGTGACGCGAAGGCCATCCTCATGTTGACGCCTCGTGGTGCGGCTCCCATCGTGCAGAAGGTCCTCGCTTCGGCCGTGGCCAACGCGGAGAACAACAACGACATGTCGGCCGACGACCTCTACGTGGCGAATGCCTACGTGAACGAAGGCCCCACGCTGAAGCGGTTCAAGCCGCGGGCGATGGGTCGGGCGACGCCGATCCGCAAGCGGACCAGCCACATCACCGTGGCCGTTGACGAGAGAAGGGAGTCGTAACCCGTGGGACAGAAGGTTCACCCGGGTGGCATGCGCCTCGGCATCATCCATGATTGGAAGGCGCACTGGTTCACCGAGAAGAATTTCGCGGACTTCCTCCAAGAGGACCTCGCGATCCGGAAGTACATCCGGCGTCGCATGGGCCACGCGGGCCTGTCCGAGATAGTCATCCGCAAGGACACCAACAAGGTGATCATCGACATCCATACCGCACGTCCGGGCATCGTCATCGGCAAGTCCGGTGCCGAGGTGGATGGCCTGAGGCGTGACATCCACGGGATGACGGGCAAGAACGTGCACGTCAACATCGTCGAGATCAAGCGTCCCGAGTTGGACGCCGGCTTGGTGGCGCAGTCGATCGCGGAGCAGCTCGCCAACCGGGTCAGTTTCCGGCGCGCGATGAAGCGTGCGATCACCTCGGCCATGCGGTCCGGCGCGGCCGGTATCAAGGTCAGGTCGGGCGGGCGTCTGGGCGGTGCCGAGATGGCGCGCGTCGAGGGCTACAGCGAGGGGCGAGTCCCGCTGCACACTCTGCGCGCCGACATCGACTACGGCTTCTGGGAAGCCAACACGACCTTCGGCAAGATCGGGGTCAAGGTGTGGATCAACAAGGGCGAGATCATGCCCGAGGGTTTCGACAGCGACGCTCGCAAAGAGCCGGCGCTCGGAGTGCCCGAAGAACGACGTGGCGGCCGCAGTGGCCGTGGGCGCCGAGGCGAAGGTTCCAGGTGGTAGTCCCCATCAGCAACCCGGTGCGCCGACGCGTTAGCGCGTCGGCAACGTCTGGGACCGTGGACAGGGACTGACCAGCCTCAGGGAGACAAGGAACGATGCTACTACCGAAGAGGATAAAACATAGAAAGCAGCAACGTGGCCGGATGGGCGGCAAGTCCAAGGGCCAGACGACTGTGCAGTTCGGCGAGTTCGGCCTCCAGGCTCTTGAGCCGGGTTGGGTCACGGCCAGGCAGATCGAGTCCGCTCGTATTGCCATGACCCGCAAGATGAAGCGGGGCGGCAAGGTGTGGATCAACATCTTCCCGCACAAGCCGATCACCAAGAAGCCCGCCGAGACGCGCATGGGTTCGGGCAAGGGTTCGCCCGACCAATGGGTGGTCGTGGTGAAGCCCGGCCGCGTCATGTTCGAGTTGGCCGGGGTGCCGGAGGACTTGGCCCGCGAGGCGATCCGCCTTGCCGTGCACAAGCTTCCCCTCAAGTGCCGGTTCGTGGTGAGGGAGGACGGCAGCTTTGAAGGCTAAAGACATAATCGAGCTCGCCGAGCACGAGTTGGAGCAACGTCTCAAGGAATCGCGGGAGGAGCTGTTCAACCTGCGCTTCCAGCACGCGACCGGCCAGCTTGAGAACACCGGTCGGCTGCGCCAGGTGCGCCAGGACATCGCGCGCATCCTGTCTGTTCAGAACTCACAGAAGTCGAAGGAGTCGTAGATGACCGCGGAGCGTGAGAGTTCGCAGCGCGAGCGCCGAGGCGTCGTGATCTCCGACAAGATGGAGAAGACCATCGTCGTAGAGGTGGCGGTAGCCAAGCCGCACCCGCTGTACAAGAAGATCGTGCGTCGCAGTAGTCGCCTCAAAGCGCACGATGAGAACAACGAGGCGCGGATCGGGGACGTCGTCCTGGTACGTGAGTGCCGGCCGCTCTCCAAGTCGAAGAGTTGGCGCCTTATCAGCATTCTGGAGCGGGCCGAGTAGCCCCTCGACCGAGAGAGATAGGTAACTAGCGATGATCCAAGTAGAGACGAGACTCAAGGTGGCCGATAATACCGGCGCTCGCGAGCTCCTCTGCATCCGCATCAGGGGTGGGTCGCACCGTCGGTACGCCGGCGTGGGCGACATCATCGTTGGCACGGTGAAGGAGGCCACTCCGGGCGGCTCGGTGAAGAAGGGCGATGTGGTGCAGGCCGTGGTGGTGCGTGTGAAGAAATCCTACGGGCGCAAAGACGGCACGTACATCGGCTTCGACGAGAACGCCGCGGTCCTCATCGACCGTCAGAAGAACCCCCGCGGCACGCGGATATTCGGCCCCGTCGCCCGGGAGTTGCGCGAGAAGAACTTCGCGAAGATCGTGTCCTTGGCTCCGGAGGTGCTGTGATGAAGAAGCAGGCTCCCAGAGTCAGGAAGATACGGAAGGGTGACACCGTCGAGGTGATCCAGGGCAAGGAGCGGGGAAAGCGCGGCAAAGTGCTTCGCGTGCTTGCCGAAGACCAGCGCGTGGTCGTCGAGCGGATCAACTTCATCAAGCGCCACGTCCGGCCGTCGCAGAAGAATCCGCAAGGCGGAGTCATCGAGCGCGAAGCCGGGATCCACGTGTCGAACGTGAAGCTGGTATGCCCGAGCTGCGACGCCGCGGTGCGCGTGGGAATGCGCGAGGAGCGTGGCGACAAGGTGCGATACTGCAAGAAGTGCAACGTCCAGGTAGATAAGGCTTAGCGATGGCTATTCCGAGATTCAGAGAAAAGTACACGAGCCAGGTGGTGCCTGAGCTGCTGTCCGAGTTCGGCTACAGCAACATCATGCAGGTGCCACGTATTCAGAAGATCACCGTCAACATGGGTGTGGGCGAAGCTGCTCAGGACGCCAAGCTACTCGAGGAGGCGGCCAAGCAGCTCGGGCAGATCACCGGGCAGAAAGCCCAGGTGCGCAGATCCCGCAAGTCCATAGCGAACTTCAAGATCCGTGAGGGCATGCCGGTGGGTCTGCGCGTGACCCTGCGGGGCGACCGTATGTGGGAGATGCTCGACCGACTCATCAGCATCGCCCTCCCCCGCATCCGCGACTTCCGTGGTATCTCCCCGAAAGGGTTCGACGGGCAGGGCAACTTCAACCTCGGTCTCAAGGAACAGATCATCTTCCCTGAGATCGACTACGACAAGATCGATCGGGTCCGTGGTCTGGATGTCGCCATCACCACCACCGCGGAAACTGACGATGAAGCTCGGGCGCTGCTCAAGAAGTTGGGCATGCCGTTCCGCGAGAGCTAGAGAAGGAGCAGCAGGGTATGGCAAAGAAGTCGCTCATCGCGAAGGCGAACCGGACGCCGAAGTTCTCTTCGCGTGCTTACAACCGCTGCAGACGCTGTGGCCGCCCCCGCGGATATTTCCGCCGGTTCGGCCTCTGCCGCATCTGCCTGCGTGAGCTCGCGCACGAGGGAGTAATCCCCGGCGTGACCAAGTCGAGCTGGTAGGGAGGAGGACGATGTCACAATCAGATCCCGTCGCCGACATGCTCACGAGGCTCCGCAATGCCAACAAGGCGCTGCACTCAGAGGTCTCGATGCCCACGTCGCACCTGAAGGTCGAAGTGGCCCGCATCCTGAAGGACGAGGGCTACATCGCCGGCTACAAAGTGGTCAAGGGCGAGAGCTACGACACGCTTTTGGTCGACCTGAAGTACACCGAGGACCGCCGCCGGGTCATCACCCAGCTCAAGCGGATCAGCAAGCCCGGTCGTCGTATCTATGCCAAGAAGGACAAGCTGCCCAAGGTCCTTGGCGGCTTGGGGATGGCTGTCGTCTCGACTTCTCGCGGCGTGATGAGCGCTCGCGAGGCCCAGCGTCTGGGTGTCGGCGGCGAAGTCATCTGCTTCGTGTGGTGATGATGCATGTCTAGGATCGGAAGAGAACCCATCAACGTGCCTGCGGGCGTCGAGGTCAAGATCGACGGGCAGCACGTGACAGTCAAGGGCCCCAAGGGTCTGCTGAGCCGCGACCTGAATCCCGCGGTGGACGTGCAACTCGCCGACGGCGTGATCTCGGTCACCCGGCCGAGCGACTCGGCCACTCACAGGTCGCTCCACGGACTGACCCGTACCTTGGTGGCGAACATGGTCATCGGCACCACCACGGGTTTCGAGAAGCGTCTCAACATCGTCGGCGTGGGATACCGCGCTGCGATGAAGGGCACCGATCTCGAGGTCCAGGCGGGATACTCCCACCCAGTGGTCGTGAATCCGCCGGACAACATCGAATTCGAGGTGCCGGTGCCCACGCTGATCGTGGTGAAGGGCATCGACAAACAGCAGGTCGGCCAGGTAGCCGCCAACATCCGGGCCATCAGGAAGCCGGAGCCGTACAAAGGCAAGGGCATCCGCTATCAGGGCGAAGTCGTCCGCCGCAAGGTCGGCAAGCGGGCCTAGGGGAGGATGAACAGAGGGACATGAGCAGAATCGCCAAGATCAAACGAGCCAGTGACCGTCGCGCAAAGCGCGTGCGGGGAGGGGTGCGGGGCACGACCGAACGGCCGCGTCTCACCGTCTTCCGCTCGAACCGCGGGATCTGGGCTCAGGTAATCGACGACATGAACGGCACGACTCTCGCGAGTGCTGGAAGCATCAACATCGCGGAGAAACTGCCCAAGAGGGAGATGGCCGCCAAGGTCGGGGAGCTTCTCGCTGAACGAGCGAAGGCGGCCGGTGTGGCCCGCGTCGTGTTCGACCGCGGGCCCTACCTGTACCACGGCCGAGTCAAGGCCCTTGCCGACGGCGCCCGCGAGGGCGGCCTCGAGTTCTAGAAAGGGAGAGGTACGGCAGTGGCAACGATTAAAGCTGAAGCGCTGAATCTTCAAGAGAACGTGATTGAGATCAACCGGGTGGCCAAAGTCGTGAAGGGTGGTCGACGGTTCTCGTTCACCGCCCTCGTGGCGGTCGGCGACGGAGAGAGCATCGTGGGTGTGGGCTACGGGAAGGCCAAAGAAGTCCCGTTGGCCATCCAGAAGGCCATCGACGACGCGAAGAAGAACCTGTTCGTGGTGCCGAAGCACGGCTCCACGATCACGCACGGCGTCACGGGCCGGTTCGGTGCCGGGCGCGTGCTGTTGCGGCCCGCTTCCCCCGGCACCGGAGTCATCGCCGGCGGCGGTGTGCGTGCGGTGCTGGAGCTGGGAGGCGTCCACGACGTGCTCACCAAGTGCCTGGGCACCACGAATCCTATCAACATGGTGCGTGCGGTGGAGCAAGGATTGCGTTCGCTGCGCCGTCCTGAGGAGATCGCCGCGCTGCGGGGCAAGACCGTGCGCGAGGTCCTGGGCATGGAGAAACGGGAGCATCCGGCATCCACCGAGATCGCGGGAGAGTGACCGACGTGCTTGCCATCACGCAGACTCGAAGCGGCATCCGCCGCAAGCACGACCACAAGGCTACCCTGCGGGCTCTCGGCATCTCCCGCATGGGGCAGACTGTGTACCACGACGATAACCCGGTGATCCGAGGCATGGTGAAGAAGATCGAGTACATGCTCGAAGTTGCCGAGGTCGATGTGAAGGACGAGGGGTAGGTCATGGGAGAAATCTTCCTGCACAACCTGCGCCCCACGGAGGGCTCGCGCAGCAAGAAGAAGCGGGTCGGCCGCGGAGAGGGGTCGGGCAAAGGCAAGACCTCAGGCAAAGGTCACAAGGGCGCGAACGCCCGCAGCGGCGGGGGAGTCTCCGCCCGCTACGAGGGCGGTCAGATGCCGCTGCACATGCGGCTGCCCAAACTGCGTGGTCCCCTGGCCAAGACTTCTATGGCCATCGGTCCGTTCCGCACATTCATGACTCCGGTCAACATCTCTCGTCTGGCGGCTTTCCCGGCCGGCGCAGAGGTCACCCCGGAGGCGCTCGTCGAGATGGGCATCATCAAGAAGGCCGACGAGAGGGTCAAGATCCTCGCCGACGGTGAGCTCGACCGCGCCCTCACGGTGCGCGCGCACGGGTTCAGCGCGGCTGCCAAGACCAAGATCGAAGCTGCCGGCGGCACGGCCGAGGTCCTCTAGGGACCGCGGCCTCGCCGCTGCAAGATAGACGGGAGAGAGCTAGATGTTCCAATCCCTGCTGAATGCGTGGAGGCTTCCCGACCTGCGGAAGCGCCTCGTGTTCACGGCGTTCATCATCGCAATGTATCGACTGGGCTCGTTCATCCCGGTCCCGGGTGTCGATTTACAGGCGATCAAGGATCTGGTCTCCGGAGGCGGGGTCTTCGCCTTCCTCGACCTGTTCGCCGGCGGCGCCCTGGAACGTGTCGCCGTCTTCGCCCTCGGGATCATGCCCTACATCACGGCGTCGATCATCATGCAGCTGCTCCAGATCGTCATCCCGCAGCTTGAAGCGCTGGCAAAAGAAGGGGAATCGGGGGCCAAGAAGATCAATCAGTACACCCGGTACTTCACCGTGGTGTTGGCGCTCATCCAATCGACCGGCTACGTGATCATTTTCAAGTCCCAAGGGGCGTTCACGACCGCGAACCCTCTGAACCCCCTGAGGTTCTACCTTATCGTGATGACTCTGACCGTGGGTACGGCCCTAGTGATGTGGCTCGGTGAGCTGATCACCCAGCGCGGCATCGGAAACGGTATCTCGCTCATCATCTTCGCGAGTATCGTCTCGCGCCTGCCCAGCGGTCTCTACAAGATGTTCTCCACGATGAACCCCCTGGAGTGGCTGGCCATGGCTCTCATCGCTCTGGGCGTCATCGCGGCCATCGTGCTCATACAAGAGGGGCAGCGTCGCATCCCGGTGCAGTATGCCAAGCGGGTCGTCGGCCGCAAGATGTACGGGGGGCAGAGCACATACCTGCCGCTGCGTGTCAACATGGCCGGCGTCATCCCAGTCATCTTCGCCTCGGCCATCCTCGTGTTCCCCGTGACCTTGGCTCAGATGACGCCGTGGGGTTGGGCGCAGTCCGCGGCCCGCGCCGTAGGGCCGGGCACCGGTATGTATCTGGTCGCAGAGGTCCTGCTCATCATCATCTTCACCTACTTCTACACGGCGGTGCAGTTCAACCCGCTCGATCAAGCCGACAACCTGAAGAAGTACGGCGGCTTCATCCCGGGGATCCGTCCCGGTAGGCCGACCGCGCAGTATCTCGACAAAGTGCTGACCCGCATCACGCTCCCCGGCGCGGTCTTCCTTGCCTCCATCGCGGCGCTTCCCACCATCTTGATCTGGGTGATGGGTATACCGTTCTTCTTCGGTGGCACCTCCCTGCTGATCGTGGTGGGTGTTGCGCTCGACACAATGAAGCAGATGGAGTCACAGCTTCTGATGCGACACTACGAAGGCTTCTTGAAGTAAGCACAAGGGGGAGCGAGGATGGCGCAGTTCGATCTGATCCTGTTGGGACCGCCCGGGGCCGGCAAGGGCACGCAGGCCGGGCGGATCGTCGAGGACTACTCGATCCCGCACATCTCCACCGGAGACATGTTGCGGGCCGCCGTCAAGAATCAGACGGCGATGGGTCTCGAAGCCAAGCGCTACATGGACGCGGGCGACCTGGTGCCCGACTCCGTGGTCATCGGCATCGTCAAGGATCGCCTGCAGGAGCCCGACACGGCTGGCGGCTTCCTCCTGGACGGGTTCCCGCGCACGATCCCGCAGGCGGAGGCGCTCGACGACATGCTCGAGAGCATCGAGCGCGGAGTCTCCAAGGCTCTGGCCATCCTCGTGGATGAGGAGGCACTGGTCCGCCGACTCAGCGGCCGGCGCATCTGTCGCGATTGTCAGACCCCCTTCCATATGGAGTTCGGTCCGCCCTCCGTCGCAGGCGTATGTGACAAGTGCGGAGGGGAGCTCTACCAGCGCGACGACGACAGCGAAGCGACCGTGCGCAACCGCCTGGCCGTCTACGGTCGCCAGACGGAGCCGTTGATCGCCTACTACGACTCGCAGTCCGTCTTGGCGCGCATCGACGGCGACCAGACTCCGGACGAGGTGTACGAGGATCTCAAAGAGGCAATCGGTCGCCCTTGACGCTCGCAACGTGATCATCAGGAAGACACCCGAGGAGATCGAAGCGATCGCACGGGCAGGGCGCATCCTCAGGGGTTGTCTGGACGTGTTGAGTCAGAAGGTGGAGCCGGGAGTGTCGACCAAGGAGCTCGATCGGTTGGCCGAGGAGTTCATCCGCGGTCACGGCGGCACCCCCACCTTCAAGGGTTACCGCGGATTCCCCGGCTCGATCTGCACATCGCCCAACGACATGGTGGTGCACGGCATACCCGGCTCCACCAGGCTTCGTGAGGGCGACATCGTAGGCATCGACGTGGGAGTGACGCTCGATGACTTCATCGCCGACGCGGCGGTCACCCTGGCAGTGGGCGACGTCTCCGAAGAAGCTCAGGCCCTCATGACCGCGACTCGGGAGTCGCTCATGTTGGCCGTGGAGGAGTGTTGGCCGGGGAAGCGGATCGGGGACATCTCTCACGCCGTGCAATCCCACGTCGAGGTCCGTGGCTACTCGGTGGTGCGCAGTCTTGTGGGACACGGGGTGGGCAGGGCCATGCACGAGGATCCGCAGGTGCCCAACTTCGGGCTTCCCGGGCGAGGTCCGCGGCTGTCCGAGGGCATGGTGTTGGCGATCGAGCCCATGATCAACAGCGGTGGGTTCGACGTCGAGGTCGGTGCCGATTCGTGGTCGATATTCACGAAAGACGGGGGCCTTTCGGCTCACTTCGAACACACTGTCGCCGTCACGGCGGCCGGTCCGCGGGTGTTGACGGCCTAGCGATCCGCCGATGAGGGCCGTCTGGCGACGCCCCGGGTGTCGCTCGCGGGGTCGACATCGACGGTTTCGCGGTCGTGATGCAGGGCGTGTGTTAATATAGGCGGTCGGTACGCGGCCGAACCGGGTTCGGCCGGGATCTCGAGAGAAGAGGTGTACCAGAAGCAGTGCCCAAAGAAGACGCGATAGAACTCGAGGGTGAGGTAGTCGAAGCCCTCCCCAATACCATGTTCCGGGTCAAGCTCGAGAACGACCACGAAGTGCTGGCCCACATCTCGGGCAAGATGCGCATGAACTACATCCGCATACTGCCGGGCGACAAGGTCAAGGTGGAGTTGTCTCCCTACGACCTCACTCGCGGGAGGATCACCTACCGCTTCAAGTAGTGTGAGGTGGTGTGGCCGTCGACATGACGGTCGATCGGAATCGCCCCCGTCTTGGTCAACGGATGTGGTGGCGTGGTAGTTGGAAGCAATCGGTCCCGATAGCCCGGGACCGTCGCCGGCTCTGAGACATCAGCCCGGGGCTTCGTGCCCGGGGCGGCGGCTGCAGTACGATGTCGAGGGGCCTGATAGAGGTGCTCAGTCATGTGTTGGTACGACTTTGCCGCGGATGCGGCGAGTCCGGCCGAGAGGGTTGAGACGAAGATGAAGGTACGAGCGTCGGTAAAGCCGATGTGTGAGAAGTGTAAAGTGATCCGCCGCAAGGGCGTGGTCCTGGTGATCTGCCAGAACCCGCGTCACAAGCAGCGGCAAGGCTGATCGGGAGAAGAGTATGGCTCGAATCGCTGGAGTTACTCTCCCTCGGGAAAAACGAGTCGAGATCGGGCTCACCTACGTGTACGGGATCGGGCGTTCCAGGTCGAACGTGGTCCTGGCGGCCGTGGGCGTCGATCCCAACACCTACGTGAAGGATCTCACCGAGGACGAGGAGATCCGTCTACGGGCGTACATCGAGGAGAACGTGATCGTCGAGGGCGACCTTCGCCGTGAGCGCAGTCAGAACATCAAGCGGCTCATGGAGATCGGCTGCTACCGGGGTATCCGCCATCGTCGCGGACTGCCCGTGCGTGGCCAACGCACCAAGACGAACGCGCGTGTGCGCAAGGGTCACAAGCCCACCGTGGGTGTTAAGAAGAAGGTTCGTTGATCGGTGAGCATCCGCTGACCGCGATCGAAACGATCGGGAGATAGCCACATGGCAAAACCAGTAAAGCATGGCGGAGGGCGTGTGCGGCGCCGCAAGGTGCGCAAGAACATCGCCGTCGGCAACGCGTATATCAAGACATCGTTCAACAACACGATGGTCACGCTTACCGATAAGGAAGGCAATGTGATCTCGTGGGCGAGCGCCGGCGTGGCCGGGTTCAAGGGTTCGCGCAAGTCGACTCCCTTCGCCGCCCAGGTGACTGCTGAAAAAGCAGCTCGCGCCGGGATGGAGCACGGCCTGCAGAAGGTCGACGTGTTCGTGAAGGGCCCGGGTAGCGGTCGCGAGACCGCCATCCGTTCACTTCAGGCCGCGGGCCTCGAGGTAGGCGGCGTAAAGGACTGCACCCCCATCCCCCACAACGGATGCCGCCCCAAGAAGCGGCGCCGAGTCTAGCGCGGAGAGAGAAGGAGTATGGCAAGGGATACCTCAGCACAGTGCAAGCAGTGCCGCCGCGAGGGGATCAAGCTTCTCCTCAAGGGTGAGCGCTGTCTCACGGACAAGTGCGCAATCGATAGGCGCGGCTACCCGCCGGGCGAACACGGCCGCGGGCGTAGGCGCAAGCAGTCCGAGTATCTTGTGCAGCTGCGCGAGAAGCAGAAGGCACGCAGGTATTACGGAGTGCTCGAGAAGCAGTTCCACAACTACTATGAGGCTGCACACCGCCAGACCGGCGTCACGGGCGAGAACCTGCTGCGCCTACTGGAGTTGCGCCTGGACAACGTCGTGTACCGCCTCGGTTTCGGCGCGTCCCGCCGGCAGGCGAGGCAGCTGATCCTTCACGGACATTTCCTCGTGAACGGCAAGCGTGTGAACATCCCGTCGTACAAGGTGCGACCGGACGAGATCATTACGGCCGTTGCGGCGAAGGAAGGCCTGAAGGCGGTCATCGAAGAAGCGACCGATCTGACCGCTTCCGTGCCCGCCTGGCTCCAGGCCGACCACGACAACCTGACGGGTAAGGTGCTGCGCATGCCCGATAGGGTCGATATCGACATCCCGGTGCAGGAGCAGCTCATCGTCGAGCTGTACTCGAAGTAGGGGCGGCAAGGTATTGACCACGGCAGGCGGATGAACCGGCAGCCGTGGAGTAGGAGGACTGATTGCTAGACTTCCATTCCCCAAAGATCACGATGGAAAAGGTGAGCGATAACCGCGGCGTGTTCGTCGTGGAACCGCTGGACCGGGGATTCGGCTACACTTTTGGCAACTCCCTGCGTCGGGTGCTGCTCTCTTCGCTCGACGGAGCGGCGGCTTCGGCAGTCAAGATCGAAGGAGTCGCCCACGAGTTCTCCACCATTTCGGGGGTCAAGGAGGATGTCACCGACATCATCCTCAACCTGAAGAAGGCTGTCTTCGTGCTGCACGGCGAAGACGGTGAGATCGACGTGGAGCTGGTGAAGGACGGGCCGGGCGTGGTCACCGTCGGCGACATCGCCGCAACGGCCAATCTCGAGATCGTCAACCCAGGCGCGATCCTCGCGACGTTGGGCGAAGGCGCCCGGCTGGAGATGGTCATCTGGGTGCGCCGTGGCCGGGGCTACGTGTCGGCCGGCGAGAACAAGCAGGAAGAGACGATCCTTGGGGTCATCCCCATCGACTCGATCTTCTCGCCTGTCTCGCGAGTGGCATACAGAGTCGAGGCCGCCCGTGTCGGACAGCGCACCGACTACGACAAGCTGATCCTTGAGATAGAAACGAACGGCGCCGTCGATCCGCGCCAGTGTCTGGAAGAGGCCGCCAACCTGCTCATAGAGCAGCTCCGGATTTTCGCCGATGAAGACCGTATCATCGTCGAAGACCAAGAGCCGATCTTCTTCGGTTTGCAGGAGCCCGCGGGCAGCGGTCTGGAAGACATGCTGATCGAAGAGCTCGAGCTGGGCGTTCGTTCCTACAATTGCCTCAAGCGCGAAGGTGTGGAGACGGTCTCCGACCTGATCTCGCGCACCGAGGCCGAACTGTTGAACATCCCCAACTTCGGCAAGAAGAGCATCGAAGAGGTGCGTGAACGTCTTGCCGAGCGGGATCTGAAGCTCAGAGGAGAATAGCGTGAGGCATCAGAGAAAAGGGAGGAGGTTCGGCATCCAGCCGAGCCACCGCCGGCAGATGCTGGCCAACCTCGCCTGCTCGGTGCTCGAGCACGGACGTGTGAAGACCACCGAGGCGAAAGCCAAAGAGGTCAAGCCCCTGGTGGAGAAGGCGATCACCATGGGCAAGGCCGGTGATCTGCACTCCCGGCGAACGGCCATCAGCATGTTGCGGAACAAGAAGATCTCGTACGCACTGTTCAACGAGATCGCTCCCAAGTACGCGGAGCGTCAGGGCGGCTATACCCGCATCTTGAAGCTGGGCCCTCGGCTCGGTGACGCGGCGGAGATGGTCTACTTGGAGCTCGTCTAGAGGAACGACGGGATACTTGTGGGCGTAGCCCAAGAGATGGACAGCGCCGGGGCCTCAGCGGCCCCGGCGCTGTGCTTTCAGCAGGTCTCCTTCCGCTATCGGGCCGACCGTCCGTTGGCGATCTGTGACTTCGACCTGGAAGTCGCTCCGGGGGAGATCCTTGCCGTGGTGGGCGGCAACGGGTCGGGGAAGAGCACTCTGGCTCGGCTCTGCAACGGCCTACTGGTGCCCGAACGGGGTGCCGTACTCGTGGGAGGGGTCTCGACCGCCGACCCTGCCCATTCTTGGACTGTGCGCTCCCGCGTGGGTCTGCTGTTCCAGAATCCGGAAGACCAGATCGTCGGCGCCAGCGTCGAGGATGATGTCGCCTTCGGCCTGGAGAACCTGGGGACGCCTCGTGCGGACATGCGCGTCCGCGTGAGCGAAGCGCTCGAGGCTGTGGGGCTGGCGGGCGAGGAGCTGACCGAGCCCCACCTCTTGTCGGGGGGGCAGAAGCAACGGTTGGCCTTGGCCGGAGTCTTGGTGCTCGAGCCGACGGTGCTTGTGCTCGACGAACCCACCTCCATGCTCGACCCGACCGGCCGGGCGGAAGTGATGGCCGCGGTGCGGCGCCTCACGGCGCGGGGGGTGGCTGTCGTGCTCATCACCCAGCACATGGACGAGGCGGTCGTCGGTGACCGCCTGGTGGCTCTCGACGCCGGACGTGCGGGCTACCTCGGGTCGCCC
>DASRMJ010000219.1:0-2937 GCA_035647995.1 Thermoleophilia bacterium
GATGCCCAAGGTGGCGACTATCGCCCCGCCTATCGCCGGGCCGATGATGCGGGCCGCGTTGAACTGGGTGGAGTTGAGCGGAACGGCGTTGGCCAACTCCTCGGGCCCCACCAACTCGACCACGAAGGCTTGGCGCGTCGGTCGGTCGACGGAGTCGGCAAGCCCCCTGACCACCGCCGCGATGTAGAGATGTATGAGCAGGACCGCACCCGTCCACGTCAGAATGCCCACGGCGAGGGCCTGGAGCAGCAGGACGCTCTGAGTGATGAAGAGCAGGCGGCGTTTGGGGAGACGGTCGGCGATCACGCCGCCGAAGAGGGAGAAGACGAGAGTGGGAGCGAAGCGGACGGTCACCACCGTCCCCAGCACGAGCGGTGAGTTCGTCAGCTTGAGCACCAGCCACGCCTGAGCCACCCCTTGCGCCCACGTGCCGGTGAGGGAGGCGAACTGTCCGAACCAGAACAGCTTGTAGTTGCGGATTCGGAGCGCACGGAAGGTGTGCTGCGCGGAACGCCACGCTGTGCGGAATTGGGCCGGCAGGTTCACCCTCGGGCCTCCCGGAGTTCGCGGGCCACGCGCGCGAGCTCCTCCAACGAGTCCACCACTCCAGGGAGACGATCGCCCAGCGCCTCCCCGACGGCGACCAGGTACGCCAGGGCATCGCCCGAGACCGCAGCCGCTTGAGCCATGCCCGCCTCGGTCAGATCCAGGGTAGCCTGTCGCCGGTCGCCCGGCACGGTCGAGCGAGCCACCAGTCCGCGCTCCGAGAGCTTGGATACCAGCCCGCTGGTAGTCGAGAAGGTCACACCCAGTAGCTTGGAGAGCCGCCCCACCGTGATCCCCGGCGTCCGCCGGATCTGGAAGAGCACCCGCAGCTGGGGCAGGGTGATGCGCGAGTGTTCCCACGCGCGCAGGCGGATCGTGTCCAGTTCGTGCACAACGTCGAAGTACGCGGATCGGAAACGCTGGAGAGATGCAGTGTCCACATTCCTATGATACGGCAACACCGAACTATGTGGTGGTACCGTAGCAATTCAAAGGCGCAGCACGGAAGCGGCGAAGCTCAGCAGCGCGCCCTTGCCAATCGCACGGATTGATTCGACGGCGTCAGGTCGACCTGCGCCAAGGCCCCGGGGCTTTCCACCGTCGCTCAAACGAACTCTCCCGAACCAGCGCGGTCGTGATCGGACCGAGGAACGTACGGATGTACGTGGTCACGTCGGCGAAGCCGCTCGGTGCACCCTCGATGCTGTTTCTCTTGAGATAGCTGCGCCATTGCTCCGCCTTCCCAGGGTAGGTCGGAAAAGCCGTCTCGAAAACTGCCGGCTCGGTCGGAACATCGGTGTGCCGATGTGCGAAGGTCGTCGACACGGCGTCCGCAAGGAGCTGTCCGTCGAAGTCGAACTGCCGCGGCAGCATCCACAGATCAAAGAAGTCGTTCATGCGGCTGTTCAGGCGACCCAGTCTCACCATGGCGTGGAACTTCTCGGCGATCACGCTCTCCCGGCTGTAGCCGACGAGGGCGGGAGCAGGGAAGTCGGCGAGGAGAGAAGGATAGTCAAGGCCGGTCGGACCGGGGACGACGAGGTCGCCAAATCCCACGTCGAGCTGCAGCGTCACGCGGGCGGTTCCCAAGAGTGCGAGCAGGCGGATCCGCACCCCCGGGTACTCTGCCTGCTCCACGATCACCCTCCCGCTGACGCTCACAGGGTCGAAGGTCATCCCGTCAGGCTCGACCGCCACCAGGCACACGTCTCTCACCACGTCCTCTACTACCTGGACATCGTTGTCCAGCGAGGCCAGCATGTCGATGTCTTTGGTGGGGCGCGAGACTGGCGCCCGCCAGGCAAGGAGCATGAGGCCGCCTTTGAGCACGAAACGCGACGCGTGCTTGGACCTTCCCAAACGGAAGAGGAAGCGCTCCATAGCGAAGTATTGCAGGAGCTCATTGAAGGGGCGATGGCTCTCTCGGGCCAGCGAAAGCAAGCGGTCGTGCACGGAGGCCGGGAGGTTTCGGGGCCGGTCCATCCCTAAACGAGGGCTTCGAGGTAAGGCCGGATGACCGTCTCCACCCGGCAGATGTTCGCGTAGTAGAGGATATCCTCCACGGCGAAGGAGCTGCCCTCTCGGTAGAGGCGAAGGGCCTCAAGAGCGACATCCAGACCGAGCTTGTTGCGGTAACGGAAGCAGTCGGCCACCGTTTTCGCCGGACTGTAGACCTGGAGGGTGAGCCCATCCACTCGGTGGCGCTCGATGCCCTCAGTGAACATGGCCCCCGTGAACCAGAAGAGCCGAAGCGGCGGGTGTTCGAGACGGGGGGGCTCGACCCCTCGCCTAAGCGCCAGGTAGACCTCGTGGGGGATTTGAGTTGTAAGCTCATGGAAACTAAGGGCGGAGACGAGGCACACGACGCCGTGGGGCACCGTGGCTGCGACCGTCGCCAGATCGGGATTCCCCAGGGGAGGCATATCCGCGAGCCGGTAAAGGCCGCGCCCGAGCCGGTCAAGGAGTCCGGTGTCGCGCATGGCGTAGAGGGTGCGAGGATGAACGCCTGCGGCCAGGACCTGGTGTGTCCGTAGGATGCCGCCCGCCCTTCGGAATACCTCGAGCGCGCGCTCGATGCTGGACTGCTCGTTCATGATGTGGATAAAGATACCAGCAATTGCGTCCGTCTGCTGGTAAATCTATCCGCGGTAGCCGGTGCCCACTCTTTGATCACGTTGTTGCGGGCAAACCGACGTCAGCTGTCTCCGCGGACCACGTAGGGCTCGACATAGAGTGCCGCCCCCACCCGGTCCCCGAGAGCCTGTGCCGTCCGCGCGGGGGCCACGTCGAGGAAGTAGGTGGCGAGGTCGGAGGCTGAGACGGACACAGGGGCTGGTTGCCCTCCGGCTTCTGCTCCCGGAGAATCGCCCTCCTTCCGCTTCCGGCGCGCCC
>DASRMJ010000220.1:0-3530 GCA_035647995.1 Thermoleophilia bacterium
GGTTATGGTGGAGGTCGGAACGGCAACGAGTCCGAACCGCTGCGCCTCGCCTACCTTGAGCAGCTGCGTGAACTACGCTGCGGACCCATGGGCGCCAAGACCCGTGACGGCATCTGCAGTCTGACGAGCTCAGGAGGATGATCGTGCTCTCGCACACAGGCATACCGACCGCCGAGGATATCGAGGCGGTGCTGCCGCCCGAGGAGCTCCGCGCTTCTCGGCGCCTGGCCGTCTTCGAGTGCTTCCAGGACATCCCCTGCGATCCCTGCGCCGCGGCATGTCCCTATGGAGCCATAGCCTCCTTCGACGACATCAACGATCGGCCTCGCGTGGAGGCGGAGAAGTGCATCGGTTGCGCCAAGTGCGTGTCGCAGTGTCCAGGACTCGCCATCTTCGTGGTAGAGGAGCATTACTCCGCTCAGGAAGCGTTAGTCGTGATCCCCTACGAGTACCTGCCTGTTCCCAAGCGGAACGACATCGTGGCGGGTCTGGACCGAGAGGGCGTCGAGGTGTGCCGTGCGCGGGTGGTCAAGGTCAAGAACGCTGTCGCCCAGGATCGCACTCGCCTGCTCTGGCTCGCGGTGCCCTCCGCGCTGGCCCATGTGGTCCGCAACATCAGAGTGGAGGCCTAGATGCCTGACACGACCGCCGCAGCGACCATCATCTGCCGCTGCGAGGACGTCACGCTGGAGGAGATACGCGCCCAGATCGCAGCCGGCCGTCACACCATAGACGAGATCAAGCGCCTGACCCGCTGCGGCATGGGCCCCTGTCAGGGGCGCACCTGCCGAACGCTGGTGGCCGGCGAGATCGCCCGGGCAGTGGGAGTCGATGTCGCCGAGGTGGCGCTCCCCATCTTCCGCCCGCCTCTGAAGCCGGTGAAGCTGGGGGTCCTGCTCGCAGAGGAGAACGACGGTGCGTAAGCGTGCCGACGCCGTTGTCATCGGAGGGGGCATCCACGGCTGCTCCGTCGCGTACCACCTTGCCAAGAAGGGCATGGGCGACGTCGTGCTCGTGGAGAAGGACTACCTGGCCGCCTGTGGCACCGGTCGCTCGGCAGCGGGTATCCGCCATCAGTTCGGGACCGAGGTCAACGTGCGCCTGTCGGCGGCGAGCCTGGCGATGATGGAGACGCTGTCGGAGGATCTGGACTACGCCCACGGCATCGAGCTACTGCAGAAGGGCTACCTCATGCTGGCCTACGGTCGGCCGGAACTCGAGACCTTCACCCGAAACGTCGCTCTGCAGCATCGGATCATCGCCGACTGCAAGACCGTGATGATGACGCCGGAACAGATCCACGAGCTGAACCCGCACCTCAACCTGGATGGCGTCCTGGGCGGCTCCTTCAATCCTCGGGATGGCCACGCCAGCCCTTGGCACACCACTCAAGCCTTCGCCGAGGCGGCCGCCCGTCTGGGGGTTGAGATTAACACGCGCACCGAGGTCACCGGCATCCGCCTTGACGGCGACCGTGTGGGCGGGGTGGTCACCACCCGGGGCGAGATCCTCACCGACACCGTGGTTGACTGTGCTGGGCCATTCGGGGCGGTCGTGAGTCGAATGGCGGGAGTGGATCTGCCTCTCACCCCGCAACGCCACCAGATCCTGGTGACCGAACCGGTGGCCGAGGTGGTGCCCATGATGGTCATCTCCTACACGCACGGCACCTACTTCAAGCAGACGCCCCACGGAAGCATCCTCATGGGCTATGGGGACCCCGCGCACGAGGTCATCGGCCTCGAGCAAGACGCGAGTTGGCAGTTCCTGGTCGAGGTCGCCCGCAAGATCACCTACCATATGCCGATCCTCGAGAACGTGCGCGTGGTGCGCCAATGGGCCGGTCTCTACGACATGACCCCCGACTCCCAGGCGATCCTGGGCGGGGTGCCGGAGGTGCGGGGCTTCTACCTGGACGTCGGTTGGAGCGGCCACGGGTTCATGCTGGGCCCCATAGCGGGCAAGGTGCTCTCTGAGATCATCGTGGGCGAGGAGCCCACAGTCGACGTCGACGACTTCCGCTACGCGCGCTTCGCTGAGAACGACCTGTGTCCCGAGCCGGCATGCGTGTAGCGCAAACAGTGTTCGGAGTAGGCGTGCACAGCAGACGCGAGCGGCAGACGCACGCCGGAGATCGCATAGAGAAAGGCATCGCATGATTGAATTCCTAGAAGGCAACGACGCCGTGGTCCGGGCCGCCGTGGATGCGGGGTGCACGTTCTTCGCCGGCTACCCCATAACTCCCGCCACCTCCATCCTTACCGGCATGATGCGGGCGCTGCCCGAGGTGGGCGGAGTGGCCGTGCAGTGCGAGGACGAGATCGCCTCCATCGGCATGTGCCTGGGCGCGGCCATGACCGGGCAGAAGGCACTCACCGCCACCTCAGGGCCCGGCATGAGTCTCTACTCGGAGAACATCGGTCTGGCCCAGATGGGGGAGACCCCCGTGGTCATCGTGGACGTGCAGCGCCAGGGCCCGGCCACGGGTTCCGCCACCAAGGGCGCCGACGCGGACATCATGTTCCTGCGCTACGGAACCTCCGGGGGCCTGCCCCTGATCGTGCTCTCCCCGGAGTCGGTGAGTGAGTGCTACTCCCTGACCCGGCTCGCCTTCGACTTGGCCGAGCGCTACCGAACCCCGGTCGTGCTGGCCAGCCAGAAGGAGGTGGGTCTGACCCGCGAGCGCGTGGACCTCGACGCAGCCCGCGACGCCTACGGCCCCTCCCCCGCGCGCGCCTCCGCTCCTCCCGACCACCCCTACCTCCCTCACGCCTTCTCCGGGCCCGCCGACGTCGGCCCCCTCTCGCCCATCGGGGGCCCGCACCTGGTGCGCTACACCACGAGCATGCACGACCAGCGTGCCTACCTCACCTCCGACCCGCAGGTGATCGCGGACATGATGGAGCACCTACGCCGGAAGATCGAAGACCACGAAGCCGACATCGCCCGCTTCGACTTCGACGAAGAGGAGGGAGCCGATACCCTGCTCCTCTCCTACGGCGTGGCCGCCCGCTCGGCCCGGGAGGCCGTTCGGCGGGTGCGGGCGCAGGGCGGCCGCATCTCCCTGCTAGTCCTAAAGACCCTCTTCCCCGTGCCCGCGACCGCGCTCCGGGCGGCGCTCGCGGGCGTCCGCCGCGTGGTGGTGGCGGAGATGAACCTGGGCCAATACGTGCAGGTGGTGCGGGCGGAGGCCTCCGGCCCCCAGGTCGTCTCGGTGGGCCAGATGAACACCGACCTCCTCGCACCCGACACCATCATCCGGGAAGGAGGGCTGCTGTGAGCCCCAGAGAGTCGGCCGCCACCCCCGCGGCCGCCGGGTCGGATGCCGCCGCCGTCTCCGGCGGCATCCGACCACCCTCATACCTCGTGGACGAGGAGCGCATGCCCCTGCCCTTCTGCCCGGGCTGCGGGCACGCTCGGGTCACCCGGGCCTTAGACGAGGCCCTACGCATGCTGGGACGTCCTCAGGAACGAGTGGTGGTGGTCACCGACATCGGCTGCGTGGGCCTCACCGACCGTCACTTCCAGAC